>PMKX01000062.1:1090-16278 GCA_003158705.1 Actinomycetota bacterium | reverse complement strand
ATGATGAACACGGTCTGGCCGGGCCGACAGAGCTTGGCGGCCTGCGCAGGGGCGCCGGCGACGTCAAGGACGGCCAGTGCCAGTGCCTCGTCCATGTCCTTGGGCATCTTGGCGTAGATGCCGGTCTCGAAGAGGATGGCTTGCGCCTTCACCTTCACTTGGCAGGTGTCCTTGTTGGTGGAGATGATCTCCTCGACCTTGAGCGGTGTGAGCGAGAGCGAGACGAGCGTGGCGATGCGGTCGCCGACGGCAAGGTCGCGACCCTTGAGCTTGGGCCCGATCTCCTTGACCGTGCCCAAGAGCATGCCGCCCGAGCCCGTGTCGGGGTTGTGGTGCTTGCCGCGCTTGGCGATGATGTCGAGGCTGTGACGGGCCATCTTCTTGACGTCGCCGCCCTCAGCCTCCTCGATCTGGGTGAAGCTCGCCGCGTCGATGTTGAGCGTGTCGACTTCGATGAGGATCTCGTTGTCGTAGATCTCCATCGTGTTGTCGATCTTCCACGCCGGCTGCGGCAGCACGCCCTTGGGCTCTATGACGCGGTGAGCGCCGTACTTGTTGCCTTCCTTCATCTACTCCTCCTTGTCTTGCTGCTCAGTTCTCCACTTTGATGACGGACCCGGCGCCCTGGCCGCCGCCGACGCAAGCCGCGGTGAGGCCGGTCTGTAGACCGCGCCGCCGCAGTTCGTGTATGAGCGTCACGACCATGCGCGACCCGGTGTTGCCGAGAGGGTGGCCAAGGGCGGTCGCGCCACCATTGACGTTCACGGTCTCAGGATCGAGGCCGATCTCGCGCGTGGCCAGGACGGCAACACAGGCGAAGGCCTCGTTGAGCTCGGCCAGCTGCACGTCCTTGGCAGTGAGGCCGGCCTTTTCGAGGGCCAGCTGGCCGGCCTTTGTCTCGCCCAGGCCCATGATCTCCGCCGGCACGGCGGCTGTGGCGTAGCTCACGAGCTGTGCGATGGGCTTGAGGCCGAGCTTGGCTGCCTTGGCGCGCGAGGTGACGACCAGGGCGCTGGCGCCGTCGGAGATAGCCGAGGAGTTGCCGGCCGTCACCACGCCGCCGTCGGGCTTGAAGAACGGCTTGAGCTTGGCCATCGACTCGAGCGAGGCGTCGCGGCGCGGGCACTCGTCGGTGTCGACGACCACCGGGTCGCCTCTGCGCTGGGGGATCTCGACGGGCACGATCTCGTCCTTGAAGTGCCCGCCGTCGATGGCGGCGACGGCGTTGATGTGGCTGCGGTAGGCGACCTCGTCCTGCTGCTCGCGGCTGATACCGAACTGCTCGCTCAGGTTCTCCGCCGTCAAGCCCATGTGGTAGTCGCCGATGGCGCACCACAGGCCGTCGAGCACCATGGCGTCGAAGATCTTGTCGCTCGGCAGGCCCATGCGATAGCCGGTGCGGCCGTTCTGCAGCAGCCACGGCGCCCGCGTCATGTTCTCCGTGCCGCCGACCAGATACAGGCTGCCGTCGCCGGCTTTGATGGCCGCGGCCGCCATGGCCATCGCCGAAGCGCTGGACACGCAGACGCGGTTGACCGTGATGGCCGGCACGTGGTCGGGGATGCCGGCTTTGAGCTCAGCCTGGCGGGCCATGTTCTGGCCCAGCCCCGCCTGGATGACGTTGCCGAAGATGACCTCGTCGAGCTGCTCACCGGTGACGCCGGCGCGCTTGAGGGCCTCCTTCATGACGATCGCCGCCAGGTCCACCGCGGGGGTGTTGGCGAAGCCGCCTTGGAATCGACCCTGGGCGGTCCTGACCGCCGATAGGATCACTACGTCGTTGTCAGACACGATCTCCTCCTTGTAGTTCATGAACGCACCTGCGGATCTCCGTCGGCACGATGGTCATGTCAGCTCTGCGCGCCACGTCGCACCACCTCTTGGGCCAAAAAGGAAGCCACTTCGAGGGGCGTCGTGCGCGGTCCGAACCCGGCGTCGTAGCCGAGCTCCTTGGCGAAGGCGTTGTTGATGCGCGGGCCGCCGACGACGAGCACGAAGCGCTCGCGCACGCCTTCGGCCTCGAGAAGCTCGATGAGCTTGGTCAGGTGCTGCACGTGGATGTTCTTCTGAGTGACGATCTGCGAGACCAGGATGGCGTCGGCGTGGCGCTCCAAGGCGGTCTTCAGAAGCTGCTCACAGGGGATCTGCGAGCCCATGTTGAGGGCGTTCATCTCAGGGTAGCGCTCGAGACCGTAGTTTCCGGCGAAGCCCTTCATGTTCATGATCGCGTCGATGCCTACGGTGTGCGCGTCGCTCTCGATGGCGGCGCCCACGACAGTCAGCTTGCGCCCCAGCTTGTCCTTGATGAGTGCGTTGATGGCGTAGTAGTCCATTTCCTCGACCTCGAGGTAGTCGCCCTTCACCTGGTCGGGGTCGATGCCGGTGTCGGTGCGGCCGTAGGCGACGAAGAACGTGAAACTGGGGTCGATGGCCTTGCACTCGGCTACGCCTACGTCGTGGAAGCCGAGCTTCTCGACGTACTGCTTGCCGACGTCGGGCGCCTTCACCGAGTACACCAGGGGCAGCGTGAACGACAATTGGATGATGCCGTCATCGCGAGTGTCACCGTACGGTCTGATATCCATCAGTGCCCTCCTTCTGCCGCCGCGGCTCTCTCTCCCGGCGGGGGGCCTACCGGCGCGCCGCTCAGCCGCCCGCGCCGCAACTCGCTGAAGAACGGGTTGAAGTAGTCTTCGCGGACGGCGAACACGCCCTCGAAGCCGCGGCCGCCCTTGGGGTCGCGCTGGACGTCGGCGAACATGCCCCGTTCGAGCGCCACGAAGAGGCCGATCTGCTTGACTTCCTCGAGCTGCTCCGCGGCCTTGCGCAGCACGTCGTGGGCACGGCGCTCGACGAGGCCGCCCTCGACGAACCGCACCTCGTCGCGCAGATGGCGGCAACTCTCGAAGACGTACTTGGCGTTCTTGATGGAGAGGTAGCGGTCCTGGAGCAGCGGCGTGTGCAACGCCTCGGTGAGCATGCCGAGCAGCATGATCTCCTGGCCGGTGAAGATGCCGNNGGCGATCTGGTAGACGACCTGATCGGGCGTGGCCGGGTTGATCTCGAAGGCGTGCCCCAGACCTATCTGCCACGGCTCGAGGTTGGCGCGTAGCGCGAAGGCCTCGTTGATGAAGTCGGAGCTGACCACCGTGAATCCCTTCTCGAAGGCGTCGGCGGTGGTCAAGTAGTTGTCCTCGCCCGTGTTGATAATGATGCCGGCACGGGCGTTGATGAGCCGCGAGAGGTACTGGTCGACGAACGTCCGCTGCATGTTGATGTTGCGGAAGATGATGCCGTACATGGAGTCGTTGAGCATCATGTCGAGCCGCTCGAGAGCGCCCATGGTGGCGATCTCGGGCATACAGAGGCCGCTGGCGTAGTTGCAGAGACGCACGTAGCGGCCGAGCTCGGCACCGACCTCGTCGAGGCCGGCGCGCATGAGACGGAAGTTCTCTTGTGTAGCGTACGTGCCGCCGAAGCCCTCCGTTGTGAGGCCGTAGGGCACGTAGTCGAGCAGGCTCTGCGCCGTGGTGCGGATCACGGCGACTACATCGGCGCCGGCGCGTGCGGCGGCCTGGGCTTGCACGACGTCCTCGTGGATGTTGCCGGTGGCGACGATCACGTAGACGTAGGGCTTGACGGGCTCGCCCACCTCGGCGACGAGCTCGTTGCGCCGCTGGCGCACGGCGTCGATGCGCGCCACGGCCTGCCTCGTCAGCTCCGTGGCGCGTTCTTCCACGGCGGCACGCCGTTCGGCCGGCACGTCGGCGATCTCAAGAGCGCCGGCCGCGATGCCCTCGGCGACCTCCTGGCCGCTCTTGTCGGTGCGCATCATGAGGTCGACGAAGGGCCGCATGATGCCGCCGGCCAAAAGCTCACGCGCGTGCTCGACCACCACGTTGACCAGCGGCACGTCGATCTCGTTGACGCCGATCACACCCAGCAAGCGCAGGCTGGCGCGCTCGGTGGAGTCGGTCGTGTGCGCCTCGATGTGCCTCTGGATGTCGTCGGCGATCGCCTCGGCTGCCGCGCGGGCGCGGGTGACGAGGGCTTGATCCAGCTTGAGCGCCTGCTCCACTGTCACACCTTCCTTGGGGAGAGTAGCGTGTCGTCCGCGGCAGCAGCGGCCGGCACGGCGGCCAGGCCGTTGACTACGTCGAAGACCGGGACGCGATCGCTCACGGCGTCGGCGATCGCTCGGAACAAGAGCGTGGGGTTGTACGGCTGCGGTACGCGGAAGGGGTTGGTGGTCACCGCAAGCACGCGCAGCGGCGTGAGCACCTCGAGCACGATGCCGCGACGCTGAAGCCGAATGACGCCGGCCGGCGGCAGAACGAGCACCGTCGCGTCGCGCACCACGATGCGTAGCGAGCGCCCAGGGGCAAGCACGCGTGTGAAGTCGTCGACGAACTCCTCCGTGAGGGCGCCGGTGATGAAAAGCGTCTGCGTGTGACGCCGCTGCACCTCGCGGGCCACGGCGGCGCCTTCGCCGATGACCGTGTCCAGCGTGAGGATGGAGCGGCCACCCCGGTCGTCGACGGCGATCGCCCGCGCCGCGAGCAGGTCTTGAGCGGGCACCAGGCTCAGCGTCTGCGGGGAGGCCGCGGGCAGACCGAGCATGTCGAGCGTGGCCCGCGTGACCTCGACGACCTCGTCGAGGCTGTCGCCGACCATGCCTCCGGTGGCCACGACGACGCCGTCGGAGACCTTGGGTGAGGCGCTGCCGAGACGATTGATGGCGCCGTCCACGAGGACCTGGTCGGCGCCCAACTCCTGCAGCTTCTCGACCGTGGCACGCACCTCGGCGAGCGTGGTTGGGCCGCTCACCTCGACTTGCCCCTCGCCGCCGGCGACGCCGATGACGATGCGGCCAAGGGGGGTGGTGAAGGGAAGCTCGGCGAGTACCTGCATCTGGTAGCCGGAGCGCTCCAGCGAGCCGCTGGTGGTGGCCACCAAGGTGCCCTTGGGCGGCGCGATGCGCGGCTTGGCGAGGCCAGTCAGGTGGTCGGTGCGCTCGCCGTCGAGGCCCAGCGAAGTAAGGCCGAAACGGTGCGCTACGTGCGCCATGAGGGCGTTGACGACGGTCGTCTTGCCGGCGTTCTTGACCAGGCCGATAACGGCCACGGCGCGGGCGCCCGAGGCGGCGATGAGGTCGTAGAGGGCGTCCGTCGTGGGTGCGTCGGCGACGCGCGCAGCCGTGGCTATGTTGGGGGAGTGAGTCATGCCTTCACCCTGCCCGCACGCGGTTCGAGAGCGTCGCCGGCCGCGGCGGCGCGGCCGTTGTGATGACGGATCTCCTTGAGGTAGCTGAAGATGGTGTAGCGCGAGAGGTCGAGAGCCTCGGCAACTTGCTCGGCGGAGCGCTTGACGAGGAAGGCGCCGCGCGCCTCGAGGCGCTTGACCACCTCCATCTTCTCCTCGCGGCTCATCGCCGCCGGAGTCTTGTCCATCTCGGCGAGGATCTTGGTGATCATGCCGGCGACGACGTCGCGGATGTCGCCGCTGAAGATCTCCTCTGCCTCGGGCACCGCCTCGGCGCCGAGCCTGCCGACGGCCGTGAGGTTGGCCAGCACGCGTTGTGCCTGCACGACTTGGGAGACGTCCAGGTTGACGCCCAGGATGGCGAAAGCCTTGCCCTGCGCGTCGCGCAGGGTGATGGCCAGCGACTTGAGGATCTTGCCGTCGCTGGACGACACGTAGACGCGCACGTCCTGAGCCTCGTCGACGTTGCGCAACGTGCGCAGCATGAGGTCCGTGGGCACATCGCCCACGGTACGGCCGGTGACGTGCCCGTTCTCGATGGCGACGATGGAGCGCGGCAGCGCATTGATGTCGTGCAGCACGACCTCGCACTCGGGGCCGAACATCTCAGCCAGCCCCTGCACGAGGGGTAGGACTGTCCGTATGCGAGGGTCGAGCGGGCTCTTGACCACGCGCGTTCCTCCAAGTACGAGGGGGCATCCCCAGGGTCTGGGCGGCACCGGCCAGAGCCGGCGTCCTGATTATGCAGGGACGCGGCGCGTCTGTCAAAAAAAGTGGCGGGCGTACCACATTCAGTGGGCGCACACGAGCCGAGATATGTCGGTTTGGGGAGCTAAGAGCGCATGTGTCCGTGGCAGGCAGGCCGGTGGGCCTGCCTGCCGGACAGATGCGCTCGCCCGGGCCTCACGTGTTGGCGGGGCGCTGCGTCAGCGTGATCTTGACTTGCCGGCTCTTGCCGTCGTGAATCACGGTGACGGTGATCTGGTCGCCGGGCCGTTTGCCGATGATCGTGCTCACCAGGTCCTCGCTGCTGAGCAGCGGCTTGCCGTCGATGTCGGTGATGATGTCGCCGCCCAGGGTGTAGTTCTGGCCGTTGACGGTGACGCTCTCGCTGCCGCCCTTCAAACCCGCCTTGTCTGCCGGGCTGTTCGGCACCACGGTGGCCAGAAGCACGCCTTGCTTGACGGGCAGGTTGAAGGTGCTGGCGACGTCGCTCGTGATGGTCTGTCCCAGGACGCCGAGCCAAGCGTACTCTGCCCGGCCAGACTTCTTGAGCTGATCCATCGAGTTGATGGCGGCATTGATGGGCACGGCAAAGCCGAGGCCCTCGTTGCCGCCGCTCTGTGTGGCGATCTGCTCGTTGATGCCGATGACCTCGCCAAGCGAGTCGATGAGCGGGCCGCCGGAGTTGCCCGGGTTGATGGCGGCGTCGGTCTGGATGCCGTTGGGGATCGTCCTCCCGTTGGGCGAGTCCAGCGTGCGGTTGAGGCCGGAGACGATACCTGACGTGAGCGAGAAGTCGTAGTTCTCGGGGTTGCCGATGGCCACCACCGGCTCACCGATCTGGGCCTTGGCGGAGTCACCCAACGTCAGGGGCACGAGGTTCAGACCCTTGGGGTCGACCTTGAGCAGGGCGACGTCGGAGGTGGCGTCGACGCCGACCACGGTGGCCTTGATGCGCTGCTCCTGCGACTGTGCCTGTCCGGGCTTCTTGAAGGCGACGAACACGCTACTCGCCGCCTGGCCGCTCTGCTGGTCCACGACCACGTGCTGGTTAGTGAGGATGTAGCCGTCGCGCGACACGACGAAGCCGGAGCCGAGCGCTTGGCCGGACTGCTGCTGGCCGAAGGGGTTGAAGCCAAAGCCGTTGGCGCCGCTGGCGCTGAAGGTGGAGATGACGGCGACCACGCTCGGGGCCGCCTTCTCATAGATCTGTGTCGGCGTGAGACCTTGTTGCGGCGCGTAGGTGGCCGACGAGGTCCCCTCGACCTGCTGGATGATGGTCTCCTTCTTTACGTGCGTGACACCGAGAAGCAGGAGAACGACGAACACCAGGACGGCGCCGACGACACCGCCGACGAGCCCTGCTGCAAGACCTCTGAACCTCGACATCGCCTTTCCTTCCGTGGACGACTAGGGCAGGGCACACGGACGGGGCCGTGTACCGCAGGTTGGCCACGAGTATCCATGCCGCGTGTTGCATATCCTCGTGGCCTGCATAAAGAGTACGTTGCCGTTCGTTATGGTTTCTTAACCGGGCCGCGCGGCAGGCGCAACGTGAAGCGCGAACCCTGGCCCGGCTTGGACTCGGCGCTGATGAAGCCACCCATGAGCTCTACGAGCTCGCGGGCGATGGCCAGGCCGAGTCCCGTGCCGGCCTTGTTGGCGCGGTCCTCGCTGCCGCGATAGAAGCGCTCGAAGACGTGCTCGAGCTCGTCGTCGGCGACACCTGGTCCGGTGTCGACCACTGCCAGCGTCGCCTTGCTCTTGTCCTCGCCGACGACGACCGTGACGGCGCCGCCCTGAGGCGTGAACTTGACGGCGTTGTCGACGAGCGCCCGCACGGCTTGGGCGAGCCGCTGCGCATCCGCGTACGCCGTCCGGTCGCCGGCGGGCGCCTCGACGGCGACGGCGAGATCCTTGGTGGCCGCCTGCCCCTGGAACTCGCGCACCACTGACTGCGCCAGGCTCACGAGGTCGGTGTCCTCGGGATGGAGCTGCACCGACCCGGCCTCCACCTGCGACAGGTCAAGCAGGCTGAGGGAGAGGTGGCCGAGCCGGTCCACCTGCTGGCGCATGAGATGCAGAAACTCGCGCTGCTGGTCGCTGTCCAAGCCGCCCTCGTCGAGAAGCTCGATGAACCCGGAGAGCGAGAAGAGCGGCGTCTTGAACTCGTGCGAGGCGTTGGCCACGAAGTCGCGCCGCGCACGTTCGAGTTTGGCCTGCGCCGTCACGTCACGCAGGACGAGGATGGAGTCGAAGTCGGCGCCGCTGCCCACCGGGTAGGTGATCGCTTGCAGGGTGCGGTCGCCGTGCTCGAACACCACATCCTGGTCGTGGCCGGCCTCGCGGGACTCGTACCAGATGCGCGCCACCTCGTAGGGAAAGGCGTGCCCAAGCTCGGCGCCGACAGGCAGCGGGTGACCGAGGAGCCGCGCCGCTGCCGGGTTGGCGATGGTCACATTGCCCTCGGAGGAGACACCGATGACGCCCTCGCTGAGGTCGTTGAGCAGCAGCTCGACCTGACTCTTCTCGCGTTCGATGAGAGAGAAGGCGTGGCGCAGTCGCTCGCCCATGGTGTTGAAGCTCTGACCAAGCTGGCCTACTTCGTCCTCGAGCCTGACCGCGACGGTGGCATTCAGGTCGCCGGCGGCGATGGCCTCGGCGCCGCGCTCGATACGCTTCAGACGGCGAGCGATGAAGTATGAGGCCAGATAGCCGGCGGCCAGGCTCACCAGGAGCGCGATGGCGGTCGCCAGGCGGATCTGACGCTCCACCAGGTGCACCGCCTTCTCGGCGTCGGCGAGCGAGGCTGAGGTGACCACCACGGCGACGATGTCGTTCGGCTGGTCCTCGACTGCCACCGGCATGGCGGTGACGGCATAGGGGCGGTCCTGGATGTCCACCGTGCCCTGGGCGACCTTCTTCGAGCTGATCGCCTGCTTGATCATCGGGTAGTCGGTGAGCTGGAAGGTCGTGCCCGGGCGTGAGTCGGCGATGGGGACATCGCGCAAGGCGTCGACGACCACCACGCGCACAGCCCAGCGGTCGTCCATGGTGCGGATCTCTGTCTGCAGTCCGCCAGAATCGTTGGTCACCAGACGCCCGCCCAAGACCTCCAGCCATGCGGGCACCGTGTTGTTCACGCTGGTGGCAGCAGTGCGCATATCGGCGAGCTTCTGGCTTGTAAGGCGGTGGTTCAAGGAGGGCACGGTGTAGGCGTACGTGACCAGCGCGGCCACGCCGACGATGGCCACGAAGAGCAGGGTCAGCCAGTTCTTGACGGAACGCAGTAGGTGCACGCTGCTCGTTGTCCCTTGCGGCTAGAACTCGCGGAACTTGTAGCCGAAGTTGCGGACCGTGAAGATGTACTCGGGGTTCCTGGGCTCGCTCTCGATCTTCTCGCGCAGGTGGCGGATGTGCACGTCCACCGTGCGAGCGTCGCGGTAGTCCGAGTCGCCCCACACCAGCTGCAGCAGGAGCTCGCGCTTGTACACCTGCCCGGGGTGCGAGACGAGCGTCTTGAGGATCTCGAACTCGATATACGTGAGGTCGACGCGTTCGCCGCGCACGGAGACGTTGCGCTTGAGCAGATCGAGCTCGAGCTCGTCGACTGTGATGACGTCTTTGCGGGCAACATCCGCGGAGCGTGTCACTTTGGCACGTCGCAACTGGGCCCGCACACGGCTGCGGAACTCGCGCAGGCTGAAGCGGTCCTTGGTGATGTAGTCGTCGGCGCCGATCTCGAGGCCAAGTACCTTGTCGAACTCGTCCGACTTGGCGGTGAGCATGATGATCGGAACGACGCTGTCGACGCCGCGTATGCGGCTGCAGACCTCGGTGCCGTCCACCTTGGGCAGCATGATGTCGAGGATCACCAGGTCGAACTGGCCCTGGGCGAACGTGTCCAGCGCCTCCTGCCCGTCGCGGGCGGCCACCACCTCGTAGCCCTCCTTCTCGAGGGGGAAGCGCAGGAGCTTCTGGATGGCCTCCTCGTCATCCACAAGCAGGATCCTGGCACTGGTCTCTGTCATGCGCCCTCCCTCCCCGCCTTGTCGCGCCGCTCGGGCGGATGGATCAGGCTGCGGACGCGGAAGTCGGCGCCGATATCCGCAGCCAGTGCCGCGCAGGCCTCGACGTCGGCTTCCGGCACGTCCACGGCCGTGAGCGTGGTGGCGATGTCGTGTAGCACACATTCTTCGGCAAAGCGGATGACAGCCCTGTGAGCCTTGCTGAACATCGGGCGACAAACAAGCTCGTACGCCTCCGGGTCGGCGGCGTTGAGACTCACGGTGGCCGCCGTGAGACCGGCGCGAGCCAGGGCGGGCACGACCTCCACATAGGGGTTGACAAGTTGGCCGTGCCCGTTGGTGACCAGGCGCGACGGCAGGCCGCGCAGACGCAGCCACTCGCTGACCGCCGTGACCACGTCGAGGCGCAAAGTGGGCTCGCCAAACCCACAGAAGACGACCTCGTCGGCGGGTCCGGCGAGATACTCGACCTCGATGCTGCGCTCGATCTCCTCGCTGGTCGGCTCGCCGGTGAGCACCAGCGGCTCGCCGTAGACCTCCTCGGTGAACGTGCGCAGGCAGAAGCGACAATCGCTCGAGCAGCGATTGGTGATGTTGAGGTAGATGTTGCCTTTGCCCCGGTAGGCGATCTTGCCGGGTTGGCTCACGGTCTCACCTCGGCTCGCGATAGACGGGCGACGGCCTCTACGATTATACGCGGTAGAATGGGCGCCTTGGCTGAGATCGGCGAACACCTCATCAAACTTGCGGCTGGCCTGCGCGAGGTCGTGCTGCCCTTCTTGGGGCTGCACGCGGCGCGCCAGAACGCCGGCGTGGCCGTGGGCGGCGACGTGACGTTCGAGATCGACGAGACGGCCGAGACGTACCTGGCGGCGTACATGGCGCGTGAGCTGCCGGGCTGGGCTTACTACTCCGAGGACCGCGGCCTGCAGGGCCCGGCCCAGCCCGAGCTGGTGCTCGTCGTCGACCCTATCGACGGCACACGGCCGGCGGCAGCCGGCTTCGAGGCGGCCTGCGTGAGTATCGCCGCCGTGCCGCCCGTGCCTGTGCCGACCATGGGCGACGTTGTGGCCGGGGTCGTGCAGGAGATCAAGACCGGCGATCTGTTCTGGGCCGGCAAGGGCGACGGCTTCGGCATGCGGCGTGCCGACGGCGCCGAGATCCCCTTCGTGCCGTCGCCGCGCGCCGATCTGGAAGGTCTGTTCTGGACGCTGGGCTTTCGTGGCCGGCCTGCCGTGGTGCTCGCCAGCGTGCTGGAGGAGCTCATCGACACCTCGAGCGTGCGCGGGGCCGTCTTCGACATCGGCTCGGCAACGTACTCCATCACGCGTCTGCTCACAGGCCAGCTCGACGCCTACGTGGACATCGGGCCGGCGATCATCGCCGCGCACCCCGAGACGGAAGCCGAGTTTCGCCGCGTGGGCCTGGGGGCCGTGCTCTGCAACTCTCCCTACGACCTTGCCGCCGTCCACCTCATCTGCCGTGAGGCCGGCCTGCCTGTGAGCGATGCCGACGGCTCGCTGCTCGACGGGCGGCCAGTGCTCGGCTCAGACGCCGGCTACCAGCTTGCCTGCATCGCTTCGGGCAACGGCGAGCTGCAGGCGATGCTGGTCGAGGCGGTCCAGCGCGGCATCACGGACTACCGCATGGTGCCGCGCCCATGACCGCCGCCGAGCCCTTGCACGAGGCGATGCTCTACGACAAGCTCGAGGATGAGCGCGTGCGCTGCCGCGTGTGTCCACACCTGTGCACCATCGCGGCGGGACGCGCCGGTGTCTGCCGAGCACGCGTCAATCGCGACGGCGTGCTGTACAGCGTGGTGTACGACCGCGTCTGCAGCGTGGCCGCCGACCCCATCGAGAAGAAGCCTCTCTACCACTTCTTTCCCGGCAGCACCGTGCTCTCGCTGGGCACTCTGGGCTGCAACTTCACCTGCGGCCACTGCCAGAACTGGCAGATCGCCCATGCGGACCCGGCAGCCGGCTTTGCCGAGCTCCGTCGTCTGCCCGTGCGCAACCTGCCGGTCCTCTGCGAACACAACGAGTGCGCCGGCGTGGCTTGGACGTACAACGAGCCCACGATCTGGCTCGAGTACGTGCTCGACGGCGCCCAAGTAGCCCACGAGCACGGCCTCTACACGGTGATGGTCACCAACGGCTACATCACCGCCGAGGCGCTGGACGTGTTGGGGCCGCACATCGACGCCTATCGCGTGGACGTGAAGGGCTTCAGCGACAAGCTGTACCACGACCTCTGCCACGTGAAGAGCTACCTGCCGGTGCTGGAGGCTGCCGTGCGCGCCAAGACGAGGCACGGCTGCCACGTCGAGATCGTCACCAATGTGATCCCGACCATGAACGACGACGAGGACTCGCTGCGGGCGATCGCTGAGTGGATCGTCGCCGAGCTCGGACCGCAGACGCCTTGGCACGTGACCCGGTTCACCCCGTACCTCGAGTTCGCCCATCTTTCGGCCACGCCGATCAAGACTCTCGAGCGGGCCATCGACCTCGGCCACGAGGCCGGCCTGCACTTCGTATACGTGGGCAACGTGCCTGACCACGCCGGCGAGAACACGTACTGCCCCTCGTGCCACCGGCTGGTCCTGCGGCGGACCGGCTACGCGGTTGAGGACGCCGCCCTGCGGGGTACGTACTGCGACATGTGCGGCGCCGACCTGAACGTGCGCACGACTATCAAGCAGTGATGGCCGTGCATGCTGCACGCTCGGCTGTCGGGGCCTGGGAGGAAGAGCTCAAGTCGACACGCAGATTTGTCGACCTGTGCGGTAGAATGGACGGCGGATCGTGAACGAGCTGATCAAACTGGATATCCCCGCCAAGGCGGAATACGTGGTGCTCGGGCGCCTGGCTCTGGCTGGCATCCTGCGTGACCGAGGCTACACGGCCGACGCCGTAGCCGACCTCAAGCTTGCCCTCACCGAGGCCTGCTCCAACTGCATCCGCCACGCCTACGACGGCAACTCCGGCCAGGTGCACCTGCGCTTCACCGTGCGCGACGACCGCGTAGTGCTCGAGGTACGTGACGACGGCAGTGGCTTCAGCGAAGACGACGATGGGCCGGCACTCGACACCGCCGGCGAGCCCGTGCTCAACGAAGGCGGCATGGGTATCTCGATCATTCGCTCGGTAGTGGACGAGTTCCATCTGGACCGGCCTGCTGAGGGCGGCACCACACTCGTTCTCACCAAGCTGCGCGACGCTTAGCGCGCGCCGGCACCCTGCGCCTCCGGCGCAGCGGGTGCCCTGCTAGACTCCCTGCATGATCACCCTCGAAGAGCTCCGTGCGCGCTTCGACCTGAGCGGGAGCCAGGTCGAAGCGCTGCGAAGCTACGTGGATCTGCTCGCCGACTGGCGGCGCGCCAACCTCACCGGCCTGCACAGCCGAGAGCAGGTCCTCGAAACCCTGGTCGGCGACTCGCTGGGCCTGCTCGACGTACCGGCGCTTGCCGGCTCGTCCGGCGAGCACTGGCTCGACCTGGGCGCCGGCGCCGGCGTGCCCGGCATCCCTCTGGCCGTGGCGCTGCCGGCGCTCGAGATGACGCTCCTCGAGGCGACGCGCAAGAAGTGCGAGTTCCTGGTCGCCGCTGTGGCCGAGGCCGGGCTCGCCGAGCGCGTGCACGTAGTCTGCGCGCGCAGCGAGCGGTACGGTGCCGCCACGCCGCCGCCGGCAGACCGCCATGGCCCCGACGAAGCTCCGGTGGCCGGCGCTGGGCGGGAGGCCTTCGCCGTGGTCGTGGCGCGCGCCCTGGGCCCGCTGGCGACGGTAGTCGAGCTGGCGGCGCCCCTGCTGGCGCCTGCGGGCTTGCTCGTGGCCAGCAAGACGAGCGCGGCGATCGAGCGGGAACGCGCCGCCGGCGAGGCCGCGGCCGTCGCCTGCGGCCTCGCCTGGCGCGAAGTGAGTCCTTTGCCGCGCTCACCCCTGCGCGATTCGGCGGCGGCCGTGTTCGCGAAGATCGACCTGGCGCCCGAGTGGCTCCCGCGCCGCGAGGGTGTGGCTGCCAAGCGGCCGTTCGCGTGATGGCCGCCAGCCGCCGTTGTGCCCCGCTGACGGCGGGCTTTTGCTAGTATCGAGCGCGTGACCCGTATCATCGCCATCGCGAATCAGAAAGGCGGCGTCGGCAAGACCACGACGGCCGTGAATCTGGCCGCTTGCCTTGCCGAGTCCGGCACCCGAGTGCTGCTCATCGATCTCGACCCTCAGGCCAACGCGTCTGCCGGGCTGGGCGCCGCTGCGGACGAGCCGGCGCGGTCCACATACGGGGTGTTGGCCGGCCAGACCGGCCTCGACGAAGCTGTGCGCGAGACGACTGTGGCCGGGCTGCGGCTGCTGCCCTCCTGCCCGGACCTCGCTGGCGCCGTCGTGGAGCTGGCCGGCGCCGACGGCAGCGAGTTCGTGCTCGAACGCGCTCTGCGCGACCATCTGCACGCCTATGACTACGTGTTCATCGACTGCCCGCCCTCGCTGGGGGTGCTCACCGTCAACGCGCTCACCGCGGCCCGTGAGGTGCTGGTGCCCGTGCAGGCCGAGTACTACGCCCTTGAGGGCTTGGCGCAGCTGCTCGACACGATCGAGCTCGTGCGCGAGCGCCTGAACCCAGAGCTCAAGATCCTGGGCGTGCTCATCACCATGCTCGATGCACGTACCCGGTTGGGCAGGGAAGTCGCCAACGAGATGCGTACTCATCTCGGCGCGCACGTGTTCGCCACCGCGGTCCCGCGCAACGTGCGGCTCGGCGAAGCGCCCAGCCACGGTGTGCCGATCTCACGATATGATGCCGCCTGCGTCGGTTGCGACGCCTACTTCGATCTTGCCAAGGAGGTCGTCTCGCGTGGCTAGGAGCAAGGAAAAGGCGCTGGGCAAAGGCCTGGCGGCGCTCATCCGGGACAGCAAGCTCGCCGAAGGCGGCGGCCAAGGACGGCTGCGCGAGATGCCGGTGACCGACATCGCCGTCTCGCGTCGGCAGCCGCGGCGTACGTTCGCCGCCGACGAGCTGCAGGAACTGGCGGAGTCGGTACGCCATCTGGGCCTCGTGCAGCCGGTGGTCGTGCGCCCGCTGGCAGGCGATGGCGCTGGCGGGAGTCTGGCTGCAGACGGCCCCCAGTTCGAGCTCATCGCCGGCGAGCGCCGTCTGCGGGCCGCCAAGATGGCCGG
>PMKX01000062.1:0-996 GCA_003158705.1 Actinomycetota bacterium | reverse complement strand
CTCGAGCTGCCGGACGACGTGCAGGCCATGATCGAGACCGGCGAGCTGAGCGAGGGTCATGCGCGCGCCATCCTGGGCATGCCCGGCCATGAGGAGCGCCGCAAGGTCGCGCGCGCGGTCGTGAGCCAGGGGCTGACGGTGCGCCAGACGGAGGCGTTGGTGCGCAAGCTGGGCGAGACGGCGTCGGCCGGAGGGCGGCAGGTGGCTGCGCCGGCCGCCCCAGACGAAGAGATGGACGGCTTCGGCGAGGAGCTCTATGGCGTGTTCGAGGCGCCGGTGCGCATCCGCAGCGGCGCGCGCGGCGGCAAGATCGAGATCCGCTTCAAGGACCGCCCTGAGCTCGAGCGCCTGATGGCGCTGCTGCGCAGCCTGCGCGGCTGAGACGGCCCCGCAGGCTGGCCCGCTACCCCCGCGTGGAGATCGTCCCCGACGGCGTGGGTGTCGGCGTGAGCGTTGTCGGTGACGCGGCGCCGGCCGTGGGCGTCGCCGCCGGCGTCGCGGCTGCCGGCGTCGGTGTAGGACTCGAGAGCCCCGCGGCACCCGGTGCGGGTGTAGCCGGCCCGGTGGGCACGTAGATGGTGGTGCCGTCCTGCAGGCGGTAGAGCTGGCCGATGAGCGTGCCCAGCCCGGAGACCTGCTGGCCCGGCTGCAGGTTGAGCTTCTGCAGCGTGCCGTTGTGCCTGACCAGAACCTGCATGTCCTGGCTGCCGGGGTCGGTGACGATCGTCATGTCCTTCTTGGTGAGCACGTCGCTGAGCCCCAAGCCGGTGAGGGTGGCGAGCAGGAAGCCCAGAGCCAGCACGATGACCACGGTGAAGAGGTTCGCGACGCCGTCGAGCGGATCGCCGTTGCGGTCGGTGGTGTTGACTCGCCGGCGATGCATGTAGCGCAGATCGAGGCGAGGCTTGTCGTGCGCCGAAGGCCGGAACTTGACGGCGTTCGGGTCGATGTTCGGGCTCATCGCTCTTCGGCAGCGAGTTCGGTCGGTGGCGGAAC
>PMKX01000022.1 GCA_003158705.1 Actinomycetota bacterium | reverse complement strand
CGGCTCCAACGCCATCGGCATCTTCCACGCCTTCCGCGAGCACCCGGTGCGACTCACCGGCGTCGAAGCCGCCGGCGAAGGCCTCGACGCACGCCACGGCGCCTCGCTCACCCGCGGCCGCCCCGGCGTGCTGCACGGCTCGTTCTCATACCTGTTGCAGGACGCCTGGGGACAGATCGCCGAGGCGCACTCGGTCTCGGCCGGGCTCGACTACCCCGGGGTGGGACCCGAGCACTCCTGGCTCATGGAGAGCGGCCGCGCTGCGTACGCCGCCGCCACGGACACGGAGGCACTGGCGGCGTTCCAGAGCCTGGCCGAATTGGAAGGCATCATCCCCGCGCTGGAGAGCGCCCACGCCGTCGCCTACGTCCTGCGTGGGCCCGCCACCGCGGGCGGCGCTGCTCGCGACGGCACGGTGCCCGACACCCGCGCGCCCGCCGCCACCGCCTTCGACCCGTTGGCGACCCGCTTCCACGCCGGCGACCTCATCGTCGTCAACCTCTCGGGCCGCGGCGACAAGGACGTGCACGAAGTCGCCAGGCTGCTGGAGATGACGCCGTGACTCGGCTGGCGCAGGCGTTTGCGGCGCCTAAGGCCGGCCGCGCCGCCCTCATCCCCTACTTGACCGGCGGGCACCCCGACCTGGCGACCTGCCACGACCTGATCGACACGCTGATCGCCTCCGGCGCCGACATCGTCGAGCTCGGCGTGCCCTTCTCCGACCCCATCGCCGACGGCCCGGTCGTGCAGCGCTCCACACACGAGGCGCTCTGCGCCGGCGTCACGCCAGCCGACGTGCTGGAGCTGGCCGCCGCGCACAGCGCCGCCGTGCCCTTCGTGCTGCTCACCTACCTGAACACGGTACTAGCCTTTGGGCCGGCGGCGTTCTTCGCGCGCGCAGCAGCGGCAGGCGTCGAAGCGCTCGTGATCCCAGACCTGCCGCTGGACGAGGCCGCGGGACCGGCGGCGACCCTCGCCGCCGAAGCCGGCGGCCTCGCCGCTCTGGCCGCTGCTCACGGCGTGGCTCTCGTGCCCATGGCCACGCCCACCAGCACGGACGCGCGCCTCGACCTCGTCGCCGAAGCTGCGGCCGCCTTCGTGTACTGCGTGTCCGTGACCGGTGTCACGGGAGCACGGCAGGAGGTAGGCGCGGAGCTGCCCGAGCTGATCGCCCGGCTCCGCGCCCGCACAGCCGCGCCCCTCGCCGTCGGCTTCGGCATCTCCACGCCGCAGCAGGCGGCACACGTCGCCCGCCTCGCCGACGGCGTCATCATCGGCAGCGCCCTCATCGACCTGGTGCTGCGTAGCTCGAGCCCCGCTGCCGCTTGCGCGGCCGTCGGCGGTCTCCTGCGCGAGGCTTCCGCGGCAATCGCCGCCAACTCGGCCTAGTCCGGCCCGGACGCACCGCACTTCTGCACCCCCAGATGGGACCACGCGCTGCGCCTAGCCAGCGCTCGCCCAGCGGGCACGGAAGCGCCGGTCAGCGCCGCCGACGATAGGCCGGCCGTGCGAGAAGCAGGCGATCTCGAAGTCGAGTGCCGCCAGCTTGGCGAGACTGCGACGGCCCTCGGCGACGTCCTCGTAGATCGGGCTCATGCCGAGGTGCGTCATGCGCGAGGCGGCGTCGCCGACGAAGAGCACGCCGCCGTCCCGCGGAAGCAGCAGCGCCAGATGACCAGCAGTGTGCCCGGGCGTGTGCACGGCCCTCAGGTCACCGAACGGCAGAACCTCCCCGTCGCCGACCTCGTGCTCGACCGGCACCGGCACGCCCTCGGGCAGCGGCCCCCTCAGTAGGAGGGGGGCCATCGCGTGGATCAACAGGCCCGGCCCAGGATGCATCTGCCGACCCCCGACACCGGCGCGCACCAGGGCCGCGTCGGCGGCATGCATCCACACCTCGCCCCCACTCTGGCGCTTGAGCTCCGCCAGACAGCCCGTGTGGTCGCCGTGCAGATGAGTCACGATGATCGCGCGCACGTCGCTCGGCGACCGCCCCAAGCTACTGAACGCCGCCGCGATACGTGCACTACTGCGACTGAAGCCGGTGTCGATGAGCACCAGACCGTCGTCCGTCTCGAGCAGGAACGCGTTCACGCCGCCCAGTCCGATCTGGTTCACGCCGGTCGCCACGCGTTTGACGCTCACGGGCTACCTCCTCTGCCGTCGTGAGCCGCTCGTCAGACGAGCTCGTCGCCGGCGTGCGGACCCGGTCCCATGTCCCACACCGAGTCCACGGTGATGCGCACCACGTACTTCATCGGTGGCAGGTGCAACTGCTCGCTTATGGCGCGTAGCTTCTGGTTGACCTGGTCGAAGACCTCGCCGTGGTCGATGAGCTCGGCGTGGCCCTTCACCTGCATGGCGACCTTGCGCTCGGGGTCGTGGATGCCCACAGCCACACGACTGTCGTGCGCCAGGTTCTCGCGCGTCTTGTGGCTGAACATGTCGGCGAAGTAGAGATGCTCGTCGTCGAGCAAGGCGCCGCTGCCTTTGATGGAGACGTTGGGCATGCCGTCGGCGCCCACTGTGGCCACCCACACGTTGTGGCCGCCGGCGAGAAGGTCGTGCAGCTCCTGCGGGATCCTGGTCATGGCGCACCTCCTGGGCGTTGCCTCCCGGCGCGCGGCCGGCCGGTATGTATGTACCCTACTCCGGCTGGCGTCAACGTCCGTTCTTCTCTTGCCAGAAACCCCGAGCGGCACATGTCCTCTGACGCTACCTCTTGACGACAACGTAACTGTTACGTTATTCTCGCTCTGCGTAATATTACGGTATCGGCCAACCACGACATCGAGCGCCTGGCACGAGCATCGACAGGAGCAGCCACGTGACGAGGATCTTCAACCGAGGGGAGCTCAAGCAGGTGTTGCTGGCCATCGTCGCATCCCTGGGCGAAGGCCACGGCTACGCCATCATGCAGGAGCTGCAGCAGCGGGTGGGCCACGACTGGCGCCCGAGCCCCGGGGCCATCTACCCTGCACTGCTCGCCCTCGAGGAGTCCGGGCTGATCGAGTCTGCCGAGAAGGACGGCCTGCGCACCTACCGTCCAACGGAACAAGGCAAGAAGGCGCTCGGCGACGAAGTCGCGGCGCCGGCTTGGCAGACACTCGCCAACCGTGCCGGCGCCACCAAGCCACGCCTCACACTAGGGAGACTGCTCGAGCGCTTCGACGAGCAGCTGCCTGCCCGCAGACAGCCGGTGAGTGACGAGCAAGCGGCAGCAATAGACCTCACGCTCGACGAAGCCGCTGAACATATCAAGGCCATTCTGGAAGAAGGAGAGCAAGATGGATGAGTTCGGCAAGCTGGCGCTCCGCGAGCGCCAGGCCCTGCGCATCGCCCGCAGGCAGCGGTTTTGGCTGCACTTCGTGGTATGGGTCGCTTTGAGCGTGTTCCTGGTCATCATCTGGGCAGTGACCACGCACGGCTTCCCCTGGTTTCTCTTCCCCATCTGCGGCTGGGCAGTCATCGTTGTCGCCCATGCGGCCTACGCCTACCTCCTGAAGGACCCGGAGGAGATCCTCATGGAGCGGGAGAAGCAGATCGAGGAGGAGAAGCAGGCATGAACCCCCCGGAGGAGATGCCGAGCTTCCCAAAGACAGTCTTCGAAACGGTCGCCGAGCGGCAGACGTACTACAACATCGCCTACCTCATGCTGAGCTTCCCGCTGGGCCTGTTCTACTTCGTGTACCTGGTCACGATGCTCTCGCTGGGGTTCGGGCTGGCCGTCACCGTCGTCGGCCTGCCGCTCATCGGCCTCACACTGGTCACGGCCCAGGCCCTGGCCGCGTCCACCTGCAAACTGAGCGGACGTCTTCTGGGCATGGCGATGCCACGGCAGCGCGTCTCGGCCACACGCCGGCAGGGATCTTGGAGCGCCCTGCTCCACAAGATCACCGAGCGCGCAGCCTGGCGCGACGTATGCTTCCTGCTGCTGCTCTTTCCGCTGGGCACGCTCAACTTCACACTGGTCTTGTCGCTCCTCGGTGCGAGCCTGTGGATGATCGCGCAGCCGCTCCTAGTGCTCGCCCGCGTGCACAGCGAGATTGCTCCCCACTGGCACATCGACACGCTGCCCAAGGCGCTCCTGTTTCCCATCCCTGGCTTCCTGTTGGCGCTCGCCTCGCTCCATCTGCTCAACTACCTGGCGTCCCTCTCGGGGCATTTCACACGGTCGATGCTGGGCCGCGTGGGCTATCGGGAGTTGCGCCTGGCCACAGCACGTACCTTGATCGACGGCCGCCAGCTAGATGGTGCGACGATCCTCAGCGAGCTGCGCCTGTACCACGGCTACAGCCGCGACTTCACACCGATGAAGGTATTCGCGACCTTGACGGCGCTGGAAGAGGCCGGACTCGTCGCCAGCGCGGACCAGGACGGCTCCGTGCGCTACTCGCTCACGCGCACGGGCGAGGCCGAGCTGGCGGCACAGTGATGCGGGCGAGGCTGGTGGGCGACGTTGGAATCGAACCAACGACCTCCAGCTTGTCGAGCTGGCGCTCTCCCATCTGAGCTAGCCGCCCACGCGAAGTAGGAAGTATACCAAACGGCCCGTGCCTCGCGAGCGTGCCGGAGTACTGTCGTTAGGTGGCGTGCGCTCCGGCCTCGCTCGCGTGCCAGACGAGGTAGGCGTGCACGAAACCGTCGAGGTCGCCGTCGAGCACGCCTTGGGCGTTGCCGACCTCATGGCCCGAGCGCAAGTCCTTGACCATCTGGTAGGGGTGCAGCACGTAGTTGCGGATCTGGCTGCCGAAGTTGACGTCGCGCACCTCGCCGCGCTCGCGCGCCATCTCCGCGGCCTGCTTGCGCTCCTCGAGCTCGAGCAGCTTGGACTTGAGCATGCGCATGGCGGTGGCGCGGTTGCTGATCTGCGAGCGTTCGTTCTGGCACTGCACGACGATCTTGGTGGGCAGGTGCGTGATGCGCACCGCGGAGCTGGTCTTGTTCACGTGCTGGCCGCCGGCGCCACTCGAGCGGTAGGTGTCGATGCGCAAGTCGTCCTCGTTGATCTCGACCTCGACTTCGTCGGAGACCAGCGGGCTCGCGTCGACGGAGGCGAAGCTGGTGTGACGACGGTTGGCGGAGTCGAAGGGCGAAAGGCGAACAAGCCGATGCACACCCTTTTCGGCGGCGAGCAGGCCGTAGACGTTCTCGCCTTCTACGGTGAGAGTGACGCTCTTGAGTCCCGCTTCGCCGCCTTCCTCAGCCTCGTTGATCTCCACTTTGAAGCCGCGGCGCTCGAACCAGCGCAGGTACATGCGCAGCAGCATCTCGGCCCAGTCTTGCGACTCGGTGCCGCCAGCCCCGGGGTGGATGGTGAGAATGGCGCCGCCCTCGTCGTATTGGCCGCTGAAGAAGCGCTGCTCCTCCCCATGCTCAAGCTCGCGCTCCAGCGCCCGCAGGCCGTTGGCCAGTTCGGCGAGGAGCTCGCCGTCCACGGCGTCGCCGGCGAGCTCCTCGCGCACCAGCTCCTCGGTGGTCTCCAGATCGCCGAGGCGCCCCTCAAGGGCCGTGAACTCCTCGAGCCGCTTCTTCAGGCGGCTGTACTGGCCCGAGACGCGCGACGCCGCCTCCTGGTCGTCCCAGAACGTGGGCGCGCGCATACGCTCCTCGAGGGCGGCGATCTCGGCAGTCAGCTTAGGGGGGTCAAAGATAGCTCCGCAACCAGCTCAGACGCTCACTGGCGTCCTTGAGCCGCTCGCGGAGCGCGTCAAGCTGTTCGTGTGCTTCTGGTGTGGAGAGCGTCATCGCAGACGGAGTATATCGCAGGGGCGGCGGGCGGACGGCCTTCGACGCCGCTACCCGCCGTCGCTCAGAACTTGAAGACGTGCATCTTCCCCACCGACGACGTGTCGGGCCGGGCGTAGAGCAAGCCCACACGCAGAGGCCGCTTGTAGGTGGCGTCCGTACAGCTCACGTACCAAGGCGCCGGTGGTGGCGGCGAGCTGGCCGATGCGCCGAACTTCGAGCTGCTGAACATGCCATGCTCGATGAAGATGAAGACCTTGAGCCCCGGATCGGGCTTCACGATCGGGTCCTGCGCCGTTAGGCCAAGCATCGACGCCGCCTTCTTCACCGTGGTGAGGGTCCACGCGAACGATGCCGGCTTGGGACTGTCGCTCTCGGCGGCGACACTGCGCGCCGCTTCCAGCACCCACGCGGGCGGCCCGCCCGGCGCGACCGAGGCGGCGGCCGGCGAGGCCGGCGACGCCGACCTGGACTTTGTGCCGCCGCACCCGGCCGCCCCAAGAACGATCACCGCCACAAGCACGGCGGCGACGCCTACGCACAGAGCCGTCGGCCTCCTCACGCGCCGTGGCACTTCTTGTACTTCTTGCCCGAGCCGCAGGGACAAGGGTCGTTGCGGCCCACCTTCTCGGTGATCACGCGCTGCTGCACCGCTACCCCACCGCCACCGGCCTCGATGGCCGGCGCACCGGCGCCTTGCCGCCCGTTGCCGTCGTCGGCCGCCTCGTAGGCGACCTCGCCGACCGCTTGCGCGGCACCGGCGAACGACGTCGCATAGGCCAGGTCGTCGCCACTCGTGTAGTTGAGCGCCATGAGCGCCTCTTCGAGGGTGATGGCCGTGAACACGGCCAGGTCCTCGGGGCTGTTCTTGAGCAGGGTGGTGACTATGGCGAGCTTGACGCCGGCGAGCATGTCTTGGAACAGCTCGAAGCCCTCGGACTTGTACTCGACCACCGGATCGCGCTGGCCGAGCGCCCGCAGATGGATGCCCTCCTGCAGATAGTCCATGTCGAGCAGGTGGTCCTTCCAGCGCCCGTCGATGACCTGCAGCATGACGGCTCGCTCTACGGCGCGCATCTGCTCGGCGCCGATGATCTTCTCGTGACGCTCGTACTCGGCGAGAGCGTCGTCTAGCGCCAGCTCGACGACCTCCTCGACGGTCAGACCGGGCTCCACCAGGTCCTTCTTCTTGAGCTTCGGGTCGTAAACGGTCCTGAGACCAACGAGCAGCGCCTCGAGGTCCCAGTCCTCGGCATACTGCACGTCGCCGAGATGGTTGCGCACCACGTCCTCGACGGTCTCGGCAACCATGTCGCGCACCTGCTCGCCGAAGTCCTCGCCGGCCAGGATGCGGCCGCGCTGCTCGTAGATGACGCGCCGCTGCTCGTTCATGACCTCGTCGTACTTGAGCACCGTCTTGCGGCGCATGAAGTTGAGCTCCTCGACCTTCTTCTGCGCCCTCTCGACCACGTTGCTGAGCATGCGGTGCTCGATGGGCTCGCCATCCTCGGGTCCGAGGCGGTCGAGGATACGGAACATGCGGTCGCCGGCGAACAGACGGATGAGGTCGTCCTCGGCGGAAAGGTAGAAGCGGCTCAGGCCGGCGTCGCCCTGCCGCCCGGAACGGCCGCGGAGCTGGTTGTCGATGCGCCGGCT
>PMKX01000081.1 GCA_003158705.1 Actinomycetota bacterium | reverse complement strand
AGGGTCTCCCAGATGGAGCGGTTGACCATGTCGCCGTAGCGCACGCGCGTCATGCGCGGCGCGTTCTCGCGGATGCGGTCGAAGACGATGACCGTGTCGTAGAGCGAGTAGCCGAGGATGGTGAGCACGGCGGCGATAGTGGCCGTGGTCACCTCGCGGCCGGTGAGCGAGTAGACGCCGATGACGACGAGCCCGTCGTGGAACTCGGCCGCTATGGCGCCCAAGGCGAACTTCCAGGTGAAGCGCAAGGAGACGTACACCAGGATGAGCAGCAGCGCCAATATGCCGGCCTTCCACGACTGCGAGATGACCTGGGCGCCAAAAGTGGGACCTACGGTCTGGTCACTGTAGATCTGGGCGCCGTTCTGGTCGGTAGCGATACCGAACGCCGTGGTGAGCGCTGTCTTGAGGTTGGTCAGCTGGGTAGCGTCGAGTGTGGTCGTCTGGATCTGGTAGCCGTTCTGGCTGGCCCCGGCCTGCTTTGCCTGTTGGATCTGGGCGTCGGCATAGCCCTGGCCGGCGACGATCTGGCGCACCTGACTGACGGAGGCCGGCTTGACGAAAGCCACGCTGATGCGCGTGCCGCTCTTGAACTCGAGCCCGTACTTAAGGCCGTGCTTGGGGTTGCCGCCGCCGCGCACGAACATGCTAGCAAGGCCGACGAGGATGACGATGCCTGACAGGGCGAACCACCACTTCTTGTGGCCCATGTAGTCGACGGAGTAGATGCGGCGGAAGAAGTTCACGAGGCTATCTCCGCTTCTTCTTGGGGCGTTTGGTGGGCCGGCGCGAGCCGTCCTTGCGCGCCGGCGTGGATGTGGTCGTCGTTGAGCCCGCTGTGGCAACTTCGACAGCCGGCCGGGCGCGGCGCCGGCCGCCGGCGGAGGGCGCCCCGCCGTACAGTGCCTGGTCGGCGGTGGCGCGCAACTCGGCGGCGCGGATCTGCGCCGCGCTCACACCCATGAACGACGCCCTGTTGAAGAAGGCGAANNAAGGCAAAGCCCTTGGGCTGGGCGCTGGCGAACATGAACAGCACCAGCGCGGTGAGCAGCGTGAGCACGTTGGCGTCGAGGATGGTCTTGAAGCCGCGAGCGTAGCCGGAGCTGATGGCCGAGCGCACCGTCTTGCCGGCGCGCACCTCTTCCTTGATGCGTTCGAAGATGACCACGTTGGCGTCGGCGGCCACGCCGATGGTGAGCATCATGCCGGCGATGCCCGGCAGGGTGAGCGTCACGGGGATGAAGTTGAAGACGCCCCAAAGCAGCATGGCGTAGATAAGCAGCGCCAGGTCGGCGATGAGGCCCAGGAAGCGGTAGTAGAGAAGCATGTAGATGAGCACGACGCCGAAGCCGGCGATGCCAGCCAGCAGTGCCTGACGCAGCGAGTCCTTGCCCAGAGTGGCCGACACCTGCTGGTCGTAGATCTTGACGAGCTTGGTGGGCAGGGCGCCGATGTTGAGCACCAGGGCCAAGTCCTGGGCTTCCTTGACGGTCATGGTGCCACCCTTGATCTCGGCCCCGCCGCTGATGCCGCTTCTGAGCGACGTGTCGGTGTAGTCGATCATGGGGTCGGAGTCGATGACGGTGTCGAGCACGATGGCGAAGGTCTGCGATTGCTTGGCCAGCGAACCGCGGAACCAGAGCTCGCTCGTGATCTTCTGGAACTGCTTGCTGCCCGAGGGTGTGAAGTCGATGAGCACGTTGGGCTCGGTGCCATTGAAGCTCTGACTGGCGCTCTTGATGGCGCTACCGTTCATGGAGGGCGCGTTCTTGTAGACGAAGTAGACGTCCGACTTGTTGCCGCCGATGGCGCCGGGCTTGGCCGTGAGGACGATGTAGTCGGTCGGCTGCGGCGCGGTGGGGTCGGCCAGTTTGGCGAAGTCGGCCTTGGGGATGGCGTAGGTGGTCTGCTGCTGGGCCTGCTTGATGGCGTCGGCGAGGGTGTCGGCCGGGCCGGAGACACGCGTCTTGGCATCGTCGAAGAACTGCAGCTGCGCGGTCTCGCCGATGACGTTGAGGGCCGTCTGGGCGTCCTTGATGCCCGGCAGCGAGACGCTGATCTGGTCGCTGCCCTGACGCTGCACGGCGGCCTCGGTGACGCCCAGGCCGTTGACGCGCCGGTTCATGATGTCGATGGTCTGGGCGATCTGCGCCGAGGACGGCGTCGTGCCGGTGGACGTTTCGGCCTTGTAGACGACTTGCAGACCACCCTGCAGGTCGAGGCCCAGGTGCGTCTTCTTGCCCGGAGGATAGATGTAGATGACGGAGACCGCCACGAGGGCGGCCACGACGAGCAAGACGACGATGTTCCAGCGTTTCTGTTTCATGGGTTCACACCGCACCACATGGCCACGGAGCCAGCAGGGTGTACAGGAGGATACGGCAATCCCACGACAAGCGCAATTCGAGGCTGCCGGCCGACACTAGTCAACCGGCGTGCGCGCGGGCTCAGCCGCCGACTCACGCGTGGGGCTCTAGCTGTCCTTGAGGAAGCTGGGGATGTCCAGGACATCCTCGTCGACGTCGAAACTCGGCTTGTCCTCGCGCTGGAACATGGGCGCCAGTGGCGTGCCCGACTCGGTCGCCCCTGCCGCCAGTGGACGATGCCCAGCCTTGGGCCGGTCGAACCCGGTCGCGATGACCGTCACGCGCACCTCGTCGCTCAGAGACGGGTCGATGACCGCGCCGAAGATGATGTTGCACTCGGCATCCGCGGCGCTGGAGATGATCTCGGCGGACTCGTTGATCTCGAACAGGCCGAGGTCGCTGCCACCCGTGATGTTGAGCAGGATGCCGCGGGCACCCTCCACGCTCGCCTCGAGCAGAGGCGACGAGATGGCCGCCTTGGCGGCCTCCACGGCGCGGTTCTCACCGTTGGCGACGCCGATGCCCATGAGGGCTGAGCCGGCTTCCTTCATGATAGTGCGCACGTCGGCGAAGTCGA
>PMKX01000114.1 GCA_003158705.1 Actinomycetota bacterium | reverse complement strand
CATCGCACCTGGCATGAACGTGCTGGTCCACGACGACCTGCTCGCCACCGGCGGCACGGCGGCCGCCAAGTGCGAATTGGTCGAACGCCTGGGCGGCAAGGTCGTCGGCATGGCCTTCATCATCGAGCTCGCCGATCTCAAGGGGCGTGACAAGCTCAAGCCCCACGACGTCTTCAGCCTCGTTCGCTACTGACGCGCTAAAGCGAACACCCGTTCGTAGGCGCGGCCCGGCGTCAATCTCGCACAGGCTCATCGCGCGGACATGCCCGCGGCAACGACGGCGCGACCCCTTCGGCCTGCGGGACGCTGCAGTCGTGCTCGGCTATCGCTGCCGCAGCCGTTCTGAGATCGAGGGCCGGACTCTACGCGCCTTCACAGCCGTCATAGTCGTTTGGGACGCGTCACCCGGCACCCGGAGACGGGAGCGGGTCGACCGATGCAGTAGGGGGCGCCGGCCGGCTGGGCAAAGAAGAGTAGCGGATACTGTTTCTGGTGCCACTTTACATAACGAACATTATCGCGTGTTACTCCACGAGGCGCAGCGGAGCATGGCGAAAGTGGGTACGGACGGCAGCGCTACCAGCGCCGGCCGAGGTACGCCAGCTGCTCAGGGAGCTTCTCGAGGCAAGCGCAGAGGAACTCGGCGATCGGCGGACGGAGATCGAGGGCGGCTAGTTCGTCGGCCGCGAAGAGCTGGGCGCGCAAGACGGCGCGATCGTACGTTGGCACGTGCCGTGCGCGCAGCACGCGCGAATCCGGCTTCACCGTGGCGCTGAGCAGGACATGCAGCACGTGTTTGGGATAGGCGATGAGATCGGGGGAGATGGACTCGACGAGAGCGAGGGGCGTCCCAGGCGTGATGTCGAGGTGAAGCTCTTCGCGTAGCTCTCGTCGGGCGCAGTCGGCAAGCGTCTCCCCCGCCGTCAGGCCGCCACCGGGCAGAAGCCAGTATCTTTCGCTGCCACGGGCCTGCTGAACCAGAAGCAAACGGCCTTCGTCCACGAGAAGGGCTCCCACGCGGACTGTCGGCCGCTTGTGAGCTGAGGCGGCCATCACGCGTCACCCTGGTGGCCGCTCGGCTGGAAGCCTCGGCCGCTGGAGCCAAAGCCACGCGTTCCGCGCTCAGTGGGCGCCAGCTCCTCGGCCTGAGCGAGAGACACGTCGCGCAGGGTCAGGATCAGGAGCTGGGCGATGCGATCGCCGCTGTGCACCTGAAACGCTTGGCGCAGGTCTGTATTGAGTAGTATTAGGCGCACCTCTCCCCTGTAGCCGCAGTCGATGAGCCCAGGAGCGTTGACAAGCGCGATGCCGTGCTCGGCGGCCAGGCCGGAGCGTGGCAGCGTGAGGGCCGCCGTCCCGGAAGGCAGCTCAAGTGCGAGGCCCGTATTGACCACGGCTCGCGAACCGGGCGGCAGATGTGCGTGTTCACAGGCCACGAGGTCGAACGCGGCGTCTTGGTCGTAGGCACGCGCTGGCAGCCGCGCTCCAGGGCGAAGAAGCTTGACGCGGACAACGAGGGCGTCAGTCACGCTCCGGCTCCTCTTGGGCAGGTTCCGCGGGTGCGGCAACCTCGCCGGTGGTGTCGCTGCCTTGCTTCTCGCGAGGCAGAGCGTAGCGGGCATAGCGGCCCGCCTCGGCGACAGGTAGCAGCGCCGTGAGTCGGATGCCGTCGGCCGTGTGCTCCTGCCTCATGTTTGCGGCGACGCCGCGCAGGCGGTCGACGACCCCGCCGTCGGCGTAGGGAATGAGGAGATGAACAGGCTTGAGCGTGCGCGCGAAGATCGACGCCAGGCGGTCGCACAACTCAGGCAGTCCTTCTCCGCTGTGGGCGGAGATGAGCACGGCGTCGGGCTGTGTGGCGCGCAGACGGGCGCTGGCAGCCTCGTCGAGCAGATCCACCTTGTTGAGTGCCGTGAGGCGCGGGACTTGGTCGGAGCCGATCATGTCCAGTACCTCGGCGACTGTAGACTGCCGCGCCAGGATCTCCTCCACAC
Source organism: Actinomycetota bacterium (assembly GCA_003158705.1). Taxonomy (GTDB): domain Bacteria; phylum Actinomycetota; class Thermoleophilia; order UBA2241; family UBA2241; genus FEN-672. Next base: position 6,069 of record PMKX01000114.1, on the reverse strand, counting down.
CGACGCTGGCATCGGCGACTACCAGGATGAGGTCCGCGAGGCGCGTTTCTTCGAGGGTGCTGGCGAAAGCGTCGACGAGCTCGTGCGGGAGCTTGCGGATGAAGCCCACCGTGTCGGTGACGACGTAGTCGCGATCGTGGTAACGATAGGCACGCGTGGTCGGGTCGAGCGTCTCGAAAAGGCGATCTCGTACCGAGACGTTGGCGTCGGTGAGCGCGTTCAGGAGCGTCGATTTGCCCGCGTTGGTGTAGCCGGCCAGGGCTATCAGGGGTACGTCGGCCTGCGATCGCTGGGAGCGCTGCACGCGACGCGTTTGAGCCATGCGCTCGATGCGCTGACGCAGCGTCTGGATGCGCTTGCGAATCACCCGCCGGTCGACTTCGAGCCTGGTCTCCCCCGGGCCGCGCATGTCCACGCCGGCTCCCAGGCGCGAGAGGACCAGTCCTTTGCCCCGCACGCGCGTGAGCTCGTACTCAAGCTGCGCCAGGTGCACCTGCAGGGTGCCTTCCAGCGAGTGGGCGTGTTTGGCGAACACGGAGAGAATGAGCTCGGTACGGTCGAGCACGTCGACGTCCACGGCGTCGAGAACAGTCGCTTGTTGCGCCGGCGTGAGGTCGTCTTCGCAAACGACGATCGAGGCATCGTACTGCTCGACGGCGCCCTTGAGTTCGCCAAGCTTGCCCGGGAACAGATACGAGTGCGGGTCGGGTTTATCGCGGTGTTGTACGACGTCGGCGGCCCAGACGACGTCGGCCGAGGCAAGCAGCTCCTTGATCTCCGCCAAGGCGTCCTCGCCGGCCGCCGCAGCAGCTTGGCCGCCCGGCAACACGGCGAAGACCACCGCTCGCAGCTGGCCAGGCACGCCGGGGGTGCTCACGGTCACAGCGCCAGGCTCAGAAGTGCGCCCGGTCTTGGATGCGTTGCACCGCCTCGTCGAGGCGGTCGTCGGGCACCGTCAAGCAGAGGCGCACGTAGCCCTCGCCGGTGGGGCCGTAGGCGGCCCCCGGCGAGACGATCACGTCTGCCTGAGTGAGCATGAGCTCGGCGAAGCTCGCCGACGTATGACCTGCGGGCACCGGTACCCACAGGTAGATGCTTCCTTTGGGCGGCTGAGCCTGGAGGCCTATGGCGCGCAGGGCCTTGACCAATCTGTCGCGGCGACCCTGGTACAGGCGCCGCATGTCGGCGACGCAGTCCTGCGGTCCGTTCAGGGCCACTGCGCTGGCATGCTGGACTGCACCGAACATGCCCGAGTCCATGTTGGTCTTGAGTCGCCAGAAGGCATCCACCATCTCCCGGTTGCCGACGATCGCGCCGGCACGCCACCCTGTCATGTTGTAGCTCTTGGAGAGCGAGAAGAACTCGACACCCACGTCCTTGGCACCCGGAGTCTCGAGGAAGCTGGGCGCCACGTAGCCNNTAGCCGTCGAAGGTGATGTCGGCGTAGGCGTTGTCGTGCACCACCACCAGGTCGTGCGCTTTGGCGAAGTCCACCAGCCGGGCGAAGAAGTCGTCCTCGATAACGGCTCCCGTGGGGTTGTTGGGATAGCCGACGAAGAGCATCTTGGCCTTGGCGAGCACTGACGGCTCGATGGCCTCCAGATCGGGCTGAAAGCCACGCTCGGCAAGCAGAGGGATGTGAACGGCGTGACCGTCGGCGAGCAGCGGACCCGTGGTGTAGACCGGGTAGCCCGGGTCCGCAGCCAGACACACGTCGAACTGATCGAGAAGGGCCAGGCAGATGTGGGCCAGGCCCTCCTTGGCGCCGAGCAGTGGCATCACCTCGGTATCGGCGTCGAGCCCGACGCCGAACCGGCGCTCGTAGAAGTCCACCACGGCGGTGCGAAACTCGAGCGTGCCGCGGTTGCTGGGGTACTGGTGACAAGCGGGGTCGTGCGCCGCCTCCGCGAGGGCCGACACGATGTGCGCCGGCGTGGGTGTGTCGGGGTCGCCGATGCCCAGGCTGATGATGTCTGCGCCGGCCGCCCGGCGTGCGGCGACCTTGCGCTCGATCTCGGCGAACAAGTACGGCGGCAGGCTCTGAACGCGCTGCGAGAACCTCATCAGGCCATGTGGTCGAGAAACTCCAGCGAGAGATCGCCGTGGTAGATCTCTTCGGCCGGACCGGTCATGTGCACCCGCCAATCGCCGTCGACCTCGACCTGGAGTCGCCCACCGGGCAACTCTACCGTCACCGGGCTCTCGGCCGCGCCGCTGCGCACCAGGGCCACGGCCGTGGCAGCCGCACCGGTGCCGCAGGCGCGGGTCTCCCCCACGCCTCGTTCCCATACCCGGACCTTGGCATTGTGCTTGTCGGTGACCACGACGAACTCGACGTTGGCCTTGCGGGGAAAGTACTTGTGCTCCTCGATCATGGGTCCGATCTCGTGCAGGGGCACGAGCTCCAGCGGCCAGGGCGACCTGATGACGGCGTGCGGGTTGCCCACGTCGACGAACGTGAAGCTGAAGTTACGTCCGGCGACATGCAGCGCCGCGTCCACGGCGTCGTCGGTGAAGTAGGCGAGCTTCTCGCCGCCGAAACGAGCCACACCCATGTCGACGGTGACCGAGTAGCCTTCGCCGAGCGTGGGCACGATCTCGCCGGCAGCCGTCTCCAGAACGACCGAGTCGCCGGCCAGTGAGCCCTCCATCTTCAGCTTGCGGGCTACCATGCGCACTCCGTTGCCGCACATCTCGGCTTCGCTGCCGTCAGGGTTGAAGATCTGCAGCCGGAAGCGGTCCGTCTCGACCTTGGGGCCCACGACGAGGATGCCGTCGGCGCCTATGCCGAAGTTGCGGTCGCAGAGCAGACGCACACGCTCGGGCGTGAGCTCGAAGGGAATCTCCTCGCGGTGCAGCAGGATGTAGGTGTTGCCCAAGCCCTGCCACTTGGAGAATTGCATCTTGCCCAAACCCTGCCACTTGGCCTGCACGCCTGGGTCCTCCCTCAGATGAGGCGCCGCGCGATGTCGGCGGCGATGTCGGCGGGCGAACGCCCGCCAGCGGCGATTCTAACAGCATCAGGCAGCTTTCTCATCCACGTGAGCTGACGCGTGACGTAGCGTCGCGTACGCGTCTTCATGGCCGCCACAGCTTCATCGAGGCTTGAGACTCCGTCCACGTACGCGCCGATCTCGCGCAGGCCTATGGCTTGGGCCAGCGTGCGCGAGAGGCGGCCGGTCTGCCACAGAGGCCTCACCTCGTCGACCAGGCCGCCGGCGAGCATCAGGTCGACGCGCTCCTCGCTGCAGCGCCGCAGCTCCTCACGTTCGGCCTCCAGCGCGAACAACACATGTGGGTAGCGTGTGTCGCCGCCCCAGAGGCCGTCGCGCTGGGCCGCCGAGAGCGGCGCTCCTTGCGTGAGCACGATCTCGAGCGCCCGCACCAACCGGCGCGGGTTGGCGACGTCGATGCGCTCGGCGGTCTCGGGGTCGAACGACTGCAAGCGGGCTGTCAGCTGCTGAGCGCCGCCGGCGACCTGCGCCTCCAGTGCGCGCCGCAGCTCTCGGTCTGGCGGTGTGCCGAAGCTCAACCCCCCCAGGGCGGCGCGCACGTAGAGACCGGAGCCGCCCTCGAGGATGGCCCAGCGCTCGCGGCGGCGGATGTCGTCCAAGGCCGCGTGGGCCAGCTTGGCATACTCGGCTACCGAGAACTCGCTTGTGGGCGACACGTCGCCCACAAGATGGTGCGTTACGCGCGCCATCTGGGGCGCGCTCGGCTGGTTGGTGAGCAGCGGCAGGCCGGCGTAGACCTGCATGGAGTCGGCCGAGACGATCTCGCCGCCCAGCCGCTCTGCGAGGCAGACGGCGATCTCGGTCTTGCCCAGGGCGGTGGGTCCGATCAGTGCCACGACCGGTGACGACGGACCGCTCCTATGAGGCACGGTCACCTGTCGGTTCGCAGCCCTCGCGGTAGCGCGTCACGGTGAAACGCTCGATGGAGAACTCCTCGTCGGGCTCGATACCTGCCTTCTGCAAAGCGATGGCCAGCTGTCGCGCCACCGTGTCGACACCTGCGAGGTCGGGCAGCAGCACCCCGCGGCGAAAGCCTGTTGCGACGATCACGCCGTAGCGTCGCGGATCGAGCTCCCCGACGGTCGCCGGGTCGCTCGCGCTGAGCACGTCCACCGAGTATGTGAGCTCGGGCAGCTCGTCCTCGCGGACGGGATGGAAGCGCGGGTCATGGAAGGCGGCTGAGGCCGCATTGCGCGCGATCTCCCGGGCCAGATGGGCTTCGGCCGGGGCGAGCGTGCCCACGCAGCCACGGAGGTCGCCGCCCTTCTTGATAGAGACGAAGCACGCTGCCCGCGCGGCAAAGACCTCGCTTGCCGGCGCCGGCGGTGTCGATCGGCGGCGCACCAGGCTCTCCACGCACCGGCGGGCGTACTCGGCCGGTCCCTCGGCTTGGCCCATGTCATCCGCGACAGTCATGCGAGCGCCGTCACACGGCTTCGGTGAGCCCGAAGCCGGCCACCAGATAGCCGACGCCGAAGGGCCCTTCGTAGCTGAATATCTGCGGGTCGCGCACGGCTTCGTCGCCGAGGAACCCGCCGAGAGCGACGAGCGAGCGCAACCCGCACTGCCCTGCCGCCTGCACGAGCTTGTCGTCCAAGCCTGTGAGGCCGGCGAAGTCGCCCTCGCTCAGCAGCTGCACGACGCGCCGATCGAAAACGCTGCCTTGGGCATCGTAGCCTGCCGGCGCCGATGGCGTGAGACGATGCGAGAGGTCGGCCGAGGCTACGAAGGCCACGTCCCTGCCGAGGTCATCGGCGCAGCCGCGCACGAGCTGGCCAAGTATACGATGTTGGTCGTAGGCACCTGCGACGGAGAGCGACACGAGCGAACCGGCGCGCAGAAAATGCATCGGCACGAGCACACCGTGGTCCAGCACTGGCGAGGGCTCTGGCTCGATGACCACTACGCCTTGTTCGTGCGCCGCTGCCAGCAGAGCGTCGGCGAACTCGACGTCGTTGGCTAGTTCGCTGCCTGCGTCCGGGCAGCCGAAAGCGGCGAAGTCGCCCCGGAGCCTTGGTGCCGTCTTCACCGTGTGAGCGTCCACGTACCCGGGTGTGTGCGGCGAGATGATGACCAGCGTGTGGTGGTCGCCCAAAGCTTCGGCCAGACGCTCCATGGCGTTCACCGTCGCCGAGATGGCCTGGCGGGAGGCACGCCCGATCTCCGGGATGAGGATGGGCGGGTGGGGACAAACGCATCCTTGCATGGCCGCTACCTCCCAACTCCCCAGGGGCCTGGGGATTGACGTTGCCCTACGCTAGGCCCTTCAGCGTCGTCGACGTCGCATCGGTGATCAGCGCGTTGATTATCTCACCTGGCTGTGCCGTGCCGGCGACGTTGACCACCACGTTCTGGCGCGAACGGCCGCGCCAGCGGCCGGGTTGACGGCTGGGGCCCTCCACGAGCACCTCTGCCATGCCGCCGACCAGTCGGGTGCGGCGCTCGCGCGCCTGATCTTGCGTCAGGGCGATCAGGCGCTGCACACGCTCGCGCTGCACCTCGAAAGGGAGCTGACCGGGCAGGGAAGCTGCGGCCGTGCCCGGGCGTGCCGAGAAAACGAAGGTGAAGGCGGCGTCGAACTCCGCCCGCTGCACGAGGTCGAGCGTGTCGGCAAGATCGTCTTCGGTCTCGCCGGGGAAGCCGGCGATGAGATCCGTGGTGATGCTCACATTCGGCACGGCCGAGCGCAGGGCTCGGACACGTGCCAGGTACCAGTCGGCCGTGTAGCCTCTGTTCATGGCCGCCAACACGCGGTCTGACCCCGACTGCAGCGGCAGGTGCACGTGCGGCATGACGCGCTCGCACGTGGCCATGGCCTCGATCACGCGCGGCGACATGTCGGCCGGGTGGGGCGACGTGAAGCGCACGCGGGCGATCCCGTCCACCGCGGCGGCGGCGCGGAGCAGGTCCGCGAAGTCCGAATCGCCGTGGCGCCACGAGTTCACCGTCTGGCCGAGCAGCACGATCTCGCGGAAGCCCTGGGCGGCGGCGCGCTCCATCTGCTGCACGAGGTCGGCGAGCGGCAGGCTGCGCTCGCGGCCGCGCGTGAAGGGCA
>PMKX01000198.1:6690-10639 GCA_003158705.1 Actinomycetota bacterium | reverse complement strand
CACCTTCGACTACGAGGACAAGAGCCCCAACCGGACGGGCAAAGAGCGCATGGTGGGCGCCCGTCTCTTCCAGGATCTGCTGCGTTTCAAGCAGTTCGCCGAGACGGGCGCCGAGCGCACCGCCACCGCTGACCTGGAGGAGCAGGCACGGGCTGCCAGAGAAGACGCGAGCCGCGGCCCGGCTCACTCTCAGGAGGACATCGTCACGCAGGCCGAAGAGGCCGGCCGCTCGGGCTTCGTCACCTAGCTGCGGCCACCCCCGGCTGCACGACCCGGTTCAAGCCGCTCAAGCCCACGGAGCCATCGTCCGATATCTTGGGCAGATGCGACACGGGAAGAGATGCTCCGGTACAAGAGTCTCGCCCGAGACAACGCAAGGGGCGGCGCCCTGACACCACACTCAGGCGCCGCCCCTTGCCTGTTCCCGTACAATACCTCTAGACCGACCAAGAGCGAGCAGGCCGACGGCGCCGCGCGCCGTGCCGTCGTCCCCGATCGAGGAGGAAGATAGTGAACATATGGCAGGCGAGCATCCGAGGATCATCACTGAGCCGCAGGCTTCGACAGGTAGCGGCGCTAGCCGTGAGTCTTACGCTGGCACTGCTCGTCGCCGGCTGCGGCGGCGGCACGGGCGGCTCCACCTCGGCGTCGCCCAGCCTGAGCTCCTCAGCGACGAGCCAATCCAGCGTGCTCCCCGACACGCAGTCGAAAGCCGACGCTCCTCTGCTCACGGACGGCACCTACAAGGCGGAGCTGGGCGGCAAGCTCCCCAACGGCACCCGAGACATCGTCGACTGGTTCAAAGTCAGGCTCAGTGGAGGTCAGGGAGTCGTCGGCTTGAAGGTGACCCTGGCGGAATCGGCAACGTACTACGTGGAGATCCAGACGCCCGACGGCACAGTGGTCAGCAAGAGCACGTTCGCCGGGCCGCAGTTCGGCGTTGAGGCACCTACGGGGACCGGCCTGTTCTACATACGGCTCGAGGACGTACAGGGCAAGGGCCCCTACACCATAGAGCTCACGCTGCACTAGCCGCGCACGGCCCGCGGCCCTTGCCAAGAGCCGTGTGCCTTAGCCTGCCGGCCCCTGCTCGACGCCGAGGAAGGCCTGCGCCTTCTCGAGCCAGTCCATGATGCCGATACCCTGCGGGCAGAGTTCCTCGCACCGACCGCAGCGCGCGCATCGGTCGGCGCGCTCGCCCTCCTCGAGCCAGGCGTAGTAGAGACGCGCCCGCGCACGGTCGCCGTATATTTCTGCGTCGTTGTAGATAGCGAACACACCCGGGATCTGCACACCGTTTGGGCACGGGAGACAGTACTTGCAGTCGGTGCAGGGGATGACTGCGAGCTCGCGGTAGGCGTCGCGCACCTGCGCGACCACGGCGAGCTCCTCCTCGCTCAGCGCGCCCACTGCCGACCGCTCGGCGCTGGCCACGTTCTCTCTGACTTGGCGCATGGTGCTCATGCCGCTGAGCACCAGGCTCACCTGGGGATGGTCCCAGATCCATTGCAGAGCCCAGTCCGCCCGGCTGCGCCGCGCGCGCGCCTGCCTCCACAACCGCGCCACCTTGGGCGGCGCCTTGCGGGCCAGCATGCCGCCGCGGATAGGCTCCATGACAACGACCGCCAGGCCCCGGGCGGCGGCATACTCCAGTCCGCGCGTGCCCGCCTGGAACTCGGTGTCCATGTAGTTGTACTGGATCTGGCAGAAGCTCCAGAGGCCGGCGCCGGCATCGACGATGCGCTCGAACACGCTGTAGTCGTCGTGGAAGCTGAAGCCAAAGTGGGCGATACGGCCATCGGCCAGAGCGCCGGCGCCCCATTCGAGCACACCCAACGACTCGACCTTGTCCCATGACTCGGCGTCAAGACCATGCAGCAGATAACAGTCGATGCGCTCCATACGCAAGCGTTCGCGCTGCTCATCCAGAAGGCGGTCGAGATCGGCCGCCTTCTTGACGTCCCAGATGGGCAGCTTGGTGGCTACCTTCACTTTCTCGCGATAGCCACCCTCGAGCGCCTGCGCGAGCCAGGGTTCGCTGGCGCCGCCGTGGTAGATGTAGGCGGTGTCGACGTAGTTGACACCGTGATCGATAGCCCAGTGCAGCATGGCCGTGGCGGCCGGGTAGTCGATCCGGCTGGGGTCCGGCTTGGTGGCCTCGGGGTCGGCCGAGAGCAACGGCAGACGCATGGCCCCGAAGCCCAGAGCCGAGGGCCTCCAGTCGAGCGCACCGAACGTTCTGTACTGCACTGGATCCTGCCTTTGTCGATGGGCGCCGGCGCAGTTCGCGCCGGCGCCGCTATCTTAGCGCGGCAACGAGGGTCCTCGCTCGTTGCGCGGCGGCCTAGGCGCTGGGTAGACGGCCCTCGGCGAGCTCCGGCACCGGCATCCAGAGCAGGCCCTCGCGCTCGGCGCCCAGGCCACAGGCCAACCCCTGGACGTAGCGCCAGCCGGTCAAAGCCGCCGCCAGCGCGTCGAGCGAGTCGTGATCGAAGTAGAAGTCCCAGTCGATGCCGTGCTGGCGCAGGAGCTGGATGCGCTCCTTGACGCCCACTCTCGTGCTCTTGCTCGCCGGCATGCGTCCGAGCAAGGCGGCAAAGGTCGCGTGAGGATAGACCTCGAGCACCGCCCGCGCCGCACCCAGCGAGCCAGGCATGCCGGGCGTCGTCGGCCGCTCGAAACCGTGTCTGCGCAGACGGTCGAACAGGTCGAAACCGACCGCCATCCACGCCTTCTGGGCGGCCGGCCAGCCGGCCCACTCGTCGCGGCCGGGCACCTGATACAGGTGTATGCCTCGCCGTCGCAGCTCCCAGTCGCAGACCCGTGACCTGGGCGGCTTGGGTACGCCGCCGGCGCTCTTCGGCAAGTGCCTGTTGAAGGCTTGAGGAGCGTCGATGGCGACCACTAGAGGATCCAGCCCGACGACCCACTCGACGAGCTGGCCGGCATCACGAGTCGGAAACCAGTCGTCGTCCTGCACCGTGCAACCGTGCCGGCCCGGACGCAGCGCCACTGCCACGCAGGGCCGCTTGGCGGCGACGTCTATGCCGACGATGGTCGGCGCCGCACTCACTGCTGGGCGCGGCCCACGAAATCGTCCATCGAGTCGTGCACGCCGAGCACGCTCGCGATGAGGTCAAACACGGGGACCGGCAACAGGCGCAACGGCGAGACGAGGTGCACCATCGGAGGCATGAGGAGCTGCTCCTTGTTCTTGCGCACCGCCCTGACCACTCGCGTGGCCACGTCGTCCTCGTGCAGGATGGGCAACAGCAGGGGGATGCGCGTCTTGGCGCCGGCGAACATACCGGTGTCGATGTAGAACGGGCAGACGACCGTGGTACGGATGCCCGGCGCCAGGCGATGCAGCTCCACGCGCAGCGACTCGTTGAACCCGACCACCGCGTGCTTGCTCGCCGAGTAGTCTGTCTGGCGCGGCACACCGATGAGGCCGCCGGCCGAGGAGACGTTGACGATGTGGCCGGCGTTGCGACGCACCATGCCCGGCAGAAAGGCCTTGGTCACCCAGTAGAGCGCCAGGACGTTCACCTTGAACGTGCGCTCGATCTGCTCGTTGCTGGTCTCGAGCAGTGGCGTGCCGCTCACCACGCCGGCGTTGTTCACCAGGATGTCGACGTCGCCGACAGCCTCGGCGACAGTCGCCGCCCGCTCGGCCACGGCCTGCTGGTCGCTGACGTCGCAGACGTAGCCATATGCGGCTCGACTCGTGCAGCGGCGTAGGTCCCTGAGCACAGCGTCGAGCCTGGCCTCGTCCAAGTCCCAGATCACGACCGTGCTGCCCAGCCGCGCCGCCTTGAGAGCTATCAGCCGGCCGATGCCGCTGGCGCCGCCCGTGATGAGGATCGTCTTGTCGTCGAAGTCAGTCATCTCCCGCGCCGCCTCAGTCGATCCACGGGATGTAGCGCAGGGCCTTGATCGCCAGCTTCAT
>PMKX01000198.1:1558-6657 GCA_003158705.1 Actinomycetota bacterium | reverse complement strand
GTGGCCGAGTAGCCCTCGTTGATGTTCACGGTGCCGGCCTGCAGGCGAGCGGCGATGGCACGGCCCTTGGCGGTATCGCGCGTCCACACGCTGGCGTTGAGGCCGTAGCTCGTGTCGTTGGCGCGCTCCACCGCCTCGTCCAATGTCTCGCAGCGGTAGATCGACACCACCGGCCCAAAGGTCTCCTCAGCGAAAAGCGTCATCTCCGGCGTCACACCGGCGAGCACCGTGGGCTCGTAGAAGTACGGGCCGAGATCCGGCCGAGCCTTGCCGCCCGCCAGCACCTCGGCGCCCTTGGCCACGGCGTCGTCGACGTGCTCGGCGACTCGGGCGAGCTGCTCACCCGAGATGATGCTGCCGATGTCGTCGTCGAAAGCGAAGCTGCTGCCCAGACGCAAGCCGCGCACGGCCTCCGCAAAGCGCGGCACAAACTCGTCATAGATGCCTGATTGCACGTACATCCGCTCGATGTGGATGCAGAGCTGACCCCCGTTCGAGTACACGGCGCGCAACGCCCCCGGCACCGCCCGTGCGAGGCTGGCATCGTCGAGCACCAGCATGGCGTTCTTGCCGCCCAGCTCGGCAGAGAAGTCGATGAGACGCGCCGCCGCCTGCTGGGCGACCGTCTTGCCGGTGGCCGTGCTGCCCGTGAACATCAGGAAGTCGACGGCGTCGACGAGCGGCTGCCCCAGCGTGGCGCCGCGACCGGTCACTACGTGCGCCAGACCGATGGGCAGCCCGGCCTCCTCGAGCAGGCCGACGGCCCACAGGGCCGAGTACGGAGTCTGGGCGTCCGGCTTGATGATCACGCCGTTGCCGGCCACCAAGGCCGGCAGGGCATCGGTGATGCCCAGCGTGAGCGGGTAGTTCCAGGGTGCGATGAAGCCCGCCAGACCCTTCGCATGGCGATACTCCCATGCCTTAGTGAGCAGCGGCAGAGCACCCTGGCGGCGGCGCGGGCGCAGCAGACGCGCCGCCGTGTGCGCGTAGTAGCGCGCCACGATGGCCGTGTCGAGGACCTCCTCGAAGGCGTGTTTGCGCGCCTTGCCCGACTCGAGCTGGATGATGTCCAGGATCTGGTCGGCGCGCTCGATCACCAGGTCGTGGAAGCGCAGGAGCACCTTGGCGCGGCGCGCCACGCTCCAGTGCGCCCACTCCTTCTGGGCGGCGTGGGCCCGAGCGGCGGCGTCGGCGATGTCCTCGGCCGTGCTCAACGGCACCGCACCGATCGTCTCGCCTGTGAACGGGGCCTCTACGGCCAGTCCGTCGCGCGCCCCCGCCACGCTGGCGAGGTTCGCCAGCTGCGTCAACAAGGCCGTGTCCACGCGCGGCGTCCACTGCCGTTCCTCCACTACTACCGGCTTGCCGTTCTTCCTGCTCATGCCACCCTCCCTGCGGCCGCCCCCTCGGCAGCCGCCCTCTGGCGCTGCGCGTACATCCTACTCCCGCGACCTGTGCGGTACACTGGGCGCGCACACTACCAAGCGACTCGTCCGGGAGCGATCGATGATCCTCAAGTTCGGCGTGCCAACAGGGAGCCTCGCGGCGGCGACCGTCGACCTGTTCCGCCGCGCCGGCTTCGTCATCACGACCAGCCCGCGCTCGTACTTCCCCACCATCGACGACCCGGAGATGGAGTGCATGCTCGTGCGCGCGCAAGAGATGGCGCGCTATGTGGAGGACGGGGCTTTGGACGCAGGTCTCACCGGTCACGACTGGGTCACCGAGAACGAAGCCGACGTGGTCGAGGTGGCCGATCTCGTCTACGCCAAACAGAGCTTCGGCAAGGTGCGCTGGNNTGGGTGCTGGCCGTGCCGGAGGCCTCCCCCGTGCGTGCGGTGCACGATCTGGAGGGCAAGATCGTCGCCACCGAGCTCGTCGGCGCCACGCGACGCTATCTGCAGGAACGCGGCGTCAAGGCCAAGGTCGAGTTCAGCTGGGGCGCCACCGAGGCCAAGCTCCCGCAGCTGGCGGATGCCATCGTCGAGGTGACCGAGACGGGCGCCTCGCTGCGCGCCAACAATCTGCGCGTGGTCGAGACGGTGCTCGAGTCGACCACGCAGCTCATCGCCAATCGCGCCGCCTGGGCCGACAAGGCCAAGCGGCGCAAGATCGAGGACTTGCGCATGCTTCTCGACGGCGCGATCAACGCCCTCGACATGGTCGGGCTCATGCTCAACGTCCACGGCGACAACCTGGCGCAAGTGCTGGCCACGCTGCCGGCTCTGCACAACCCCACGGTGTCATCGCTCAGCGACCAGGGCTGGCACGCAGTCAACACGATCCTCAAGGAGTCGACGGTGCGCGAGATCATCCCGCGCCTCAAGGAGGCCGGCGCCGAGGGCATCGTCGAGTATCCGCTCAACAAGATCGTGCTGTAGGCAGTGTCCGTCACACCATCGGAGGCGACACGATGAGCGAGACCTACTTCAGCAAGCAGTTGGCCGCCGGCGAGGAGATCCGGCTGATCACCAAGCAACACTGGCTCATCCTCGTGCGTGAAACGTACAAGGCAGCCTTGGTGTTGGTCGTGCTGCTCGCGCTCGTGATCGTGCTGAGAGCCGAGGTGTTCAAGCATCACCACTGGGTGTTGTGGGGGCTTGTCCTGCTGGTCGTGCCCGGCGCGTTCTTTGTCGTGGGTGTCCTCAGCTACCTCACGCGCAAGTTCATAGTCACCACCCGCCGCGTGGCCCAGGTCTCGGGCATCGTCAGCAAGACGGTGATCGACTCCTCGCTGGAGAAGGTCAACGACGTGCTGCTCAAGCAGTCGCTCATCGGCCGCCTACTCAACTACGGCGACATCGAGATCCTCACCGCCAGCGACGTGGGCATCAACAAGTTCGCCAAGCTGCGCCGGCCGGTCGATTTCAAGACCTCCATGCTCGACGCCAAGGAGCAGATGGAGCAGCAGCTCGGCCGTTCTTCGTGAGGCCGCGCCCGGAAAGCGAAGCGGCGCCCGGAAGGTTGCCGACAGAGGTCGGTTCGCCGCTTGGCGATCAGGGATCGACCCTGCGTGTGCAGGTGATCACCGACAGCACCGCCGCCATCCCGGCCGACCTGCGCGCCGCGCACCACATCGTCAGCGTGCCGCTGAACGTCGTCATGGGCCACGAGTCCATCTCGGAAGACAACCTCGACGAGGTGGATTTCTACGAGCATCTGGCGCACGGCGACCCGCCCGCGACCACTACTCAGCCGCCGTTGGACCGGATGCGCGCCGCCTTGGCCGCGCCGGCGGCGCGCGGCCAGGACACCGTCGGTGTCTTCATCTCCGCCGACCTCAGCGGTACCTTCTCGGCGGCCACGCTGGCGCGCGAGATGGTGCTCGCCGAGCATCCGCAGGCGACCATCGAGCTCATCGACTCGCGCACCGCGGCCATGCACCTCGGCCTGGGGGTGCTGGCAGCGGCCAAGGCGTCTCAGGCCGGAGCGTGCGTGGCGGATGTGGTGGCCACCGCCCACAGCACACTGGCGCGCACACGCATCCTCTTCATCCCCGCTACGCTGGAGTACCTGCGCCGCGGCGGTCGCATCGGCGGCGCCGCGGCCCTCCTGGGCACTCTCTTGCGTATCACGCCAGTCCTCACGACGGCCGACGGTCTGGCCGCCGTCTACAAGAAGGTGCGCACGCGCGCACGCGCCGTGAGCGAGATGCTGGCCGCTTTCTCAGCCGATATCGCGAGCCGCGGCCTGGAGGAAGTGGTCGTCGAGTACTCGCGCGAGGAGGCAGCGGCGAGCGACCTCGCCAGGCTCGCTCACGAGCGTTGCGGCCGCCTGCCGCGCATCCTGCCCATACCTGCCGTGATCGGCGTCCACGTCGGCCCCGGCGCAGTCGCGCTCGTCTGGACGACGCGGGACTAGTCTTCCGCGCTGTCTTCGCCTTTCGTGCCCGGCAATCCCGTGCCCTTGCTGATCGACGGCGGCACGAACTCCGCCCCGTGCCCGCCGCTCACCTCAGCGGCGCAGATGGAGCAGAACTCCGAGGAAGCGTCCATCGTGGCGCCGCACTGCGTGCAGTGAGCCTCGAGATGGCCGTGCTCATCGACCGCGGGCGAATCCGTATGCACCGGCGACACCGCGGCAGGTTCTGGCGCTGCCGCGGTGGTGTCAGACGGCGCCGCGACGTCCGCCGCAGACGGCACGGCCGCGCCAGGCACAGGCACGGCGGCGGCGGACGGCGGCGAAGGTGACGCCGGCGCCGTGAGGCCGCCGACCGGCGCGGCGCTGCCTGCCGGCACCGGTACGACCGTGCCGCCGGCCGCATCCACCAGGTCGCCCTCGCCCAGAGCCACGAAGTACATGGCGACCACGAAAGCGATGAAGAAGGGCACGGTGAGCAGATTGCCGACGCCGCTAGTCACGATTGACGCCACGATGGTGAGGACGCATACCACGAGCAAAGCAGCGAAGTGCATCCAGAAGCCGCCTTTCATGACCATCTCCTTGCTGCGCGACATGGCCTCGCCTACGCTCAGGCCCTTGTCGACGACAAGCGGAAACATGTAGACCCAGATAGTGATGAGGAGCAGACCGGGAACCACGAGCAGCGCCAACCCAAGCAGGATCAGCAGGCCCCCTCCCCAGAAGGCCAGGAACAGCGTCCCGAACCGGTCGAAGCAGGCGAACACGTCACCGAACTCGGCCGGTCGCCCTTCACGGATGCGACGCACGATCATCAGATAGAGGCCGCCGAACAGCGGCCCCGCGAGGATGAGGAGGCTGAGCACCGACAGCACCCCGGCGATGAGCGCGCCGACGATGAGAGGGCCGATGTCTCTGACGAAGAGCTCCCAGCCGTTCTTGAGGATCTTGCCTATGTCCATGCTCGCCACCCGCTCGTCCGTCGATTCCACCGGTGCGTGCATTCTAGCGTACCGGCCTCCTGTGACCCAGCGAGCGCCGCTCCACGCCTGCCGCCTGACTTGGCCACCGGCCGGGGCGGCTGTACTATTAGCGGAGTCAGACACTCCCGATTGTGAGCTCGTCGGTGCAGGAGCGTGAACATGAAGGCCCTCAGCCGCAAGGAGTTCCTCAAGCTGGCCGCCGGGGCCGGCGCCGGCGCGGCGCTCATCGCGGCCGGCTGCGGCGGCGGCAAGTCG
>PMKX01000198.1:0-1542 GCA_003158705.1 Actinomycetota bacterium | reverse complement strand
TGGGCGGCATGAGCCGCTTCGTCGGCAAGGGCGACGACGTGGTGGTCAAGCCCAACATCTGCACCGACTACCACGGCCCGGAATACGCGGCGACGACCAACCCAGCCGTGGTCGCCGCCCTGGTCAAGATGGCCCTCGAGGCCGGCGCCCAGCGCGTGCGCGTCATGGACCAGCCCTTTGGCGGCACGGCCGCCAACGCCTATCAAGTCAGCGGCATCGCACCCGCCGTGGAGCAGGCTGGGGGCACGATGGTCATCGTGAGCTCGGTCGACTTCCGCGAGGCGAGCATTCCCCGGGGGCGCGACATCACCTCGTGGCCCTTCTACTCGGGGATCCTCGATGCCGACGTCGTCATCAACGTGCCTATCGCCAAGACCCACGGCGCCGCCGTGCTCACGCTCGGCTGCAAGAACTACATGGGCGTGATCGCGAACCCCAATCTCATTCATCAGAACCTGATGCAGCGCGTCGCCGACCTCATCAGCGCTCGCGTGCCCGACCTCACGGTGCTCGATGCCGTGCGCATCCTCACCGCCAACGGTCCCACCGGCGGCGATCTGGCCGACGTGAAGGAGCTGGACACCGTGGTCGCCAGCCCGGACGTGGTCGCGGTCGACGCCTACGCATGCAGCTTCTTCGGTCTCGCACCCTCGCAAGTCCCGTACATCGGTTACGCGGCCGACATGGGCGTGGGCACCATGGACCTCGAGAAGATCGCGATCGCCAAGAGCCAGGTCTAGCGCCGGCCGAACGCTGTCGGCACCGGCACACGGCCCGGGCGCGCTTGCCGCCCTCCACGCACGCCTGTACTGTTCTGGTTCTGCTGCACAGCGGCCGTCGCGGCCGCTCTGACGAGGTGATACTTGATGGCGGAAGCGGCCAAAACGGTCGTCGTGGCGCTCGGCGGCAACGCGATCCTTCGACCCAGCCAGGTGGGCACGTTCGAGGAGCAGCTCGTGAACTGCGACGACAGTGCCCGCCGCATCGCGCGCATGGTCGCCAACGGCTACCGGGTCATCCTCACGCACGGCAACGGTCCTCAGGTGGGCAACATCCTCATCCAGAACGACGCCGCCGCCAAACTTGTCGCGCCCATGCCCATGGACGTCTGCGGTGCCGAGAGCCAAGGGCAGATCGGCTATATGCTCGAGCAGTGCCTGCACAACCACTTGCGCCGCCTCAAGGTGGCTGCACCCGTGGCGACGCTGCTCACCGAGAACGTCGTCGACGGCAAAGACCCCGCCTTCGCCAACCCCTCCAAGCCGGTGGGACCCTTCTACTCCGAGGGCAAGGCCAAGGAGCTGATGATCGAGCAAGGCTTGGCCATGCGCGAGGATGCCGGCCGCGGCTGGCGACGCGTGGTGCCCTCGCCGGAGCCTATCCACATCCTGCAGAAAGAGGCCATCGCTCTGCTCGTTCACAGCGGCGCCGTCGTCATCTGCAGCGGCGGCGGCGGCATCCCGGTGATGCGCCAGAGAGACGGCTCGCTCGCCGGTGTGGCAGCCGTCATCGACAAGGACCTGGCGGCGGCGCGTCTGGCCC
>PMKX01000077.1 GCA_003158705.1 Actinomycetota bacterium | reverse complement strand
GAACCGCCGACCCCCTGCTCCCAAAGCAGGTGCGCTACCAGACTGCGCCACGTCCCGGCAGGCGGAGTATACCACCGCGCTCAGCCGCCTACGGAGACCGCCTACTGCAAGACGGGGAGCCTGAGATCGACGCCCGGCTGCAAGACTCTGCCACGCAGTCCGTTTGCCTGCTCGAGAGTGAAGACGACCTGGCGCAGGTCGCGCTGCCGGCCGTAGAAGTGGCCGGCGATCTGCCACAGCGTGTCGCCGGCCCTGACCGTATAGTGGCGATCGGCCAGCGCCCCGCTGTCGCTGCTCGCATCGGCAACGCGTACGCTGAGCCATACGGCGAGAACGACGATGAGCACAAGGATGGCCACCCGCAGAAAGCCACGTCGGCGCGCCGCTCGCCGCCGTCGACGCCGGCGAGCCGGACTCAGGCTCGACGCCGTAGTCGTGTGCCCTACCCCCTGCGTGGCGTGGCTCATGCCGACTCGACCTGTTCCAGCGGCGAAGGGCCGCTGAGCTGGCAGCCACAGTCGTGGCACGACACCGTCACCTCTCCTCCCCACTGGTGACTGCGAGCTACAGTGACGGAGGAGGACCCACACCACACGCATACAGCGGCGTCCGCACACGCAGCGTGGAGGGAGCGACGCACAAGATCGCCAAGGGTGGTGGGACGGAGGACAGCGGCGGCCAGGCTCATAGTCTGCGCAGCACCCCCACGACCCTGCCGACGATCTGCACGTCAGCTGCGTCGACGATGATGGGTTCGTAGTTCTCGTTCTCGGGTTCGAGGCGGATGCGGGTGCCCTCGCGGTAGAAGCGCTTGGTGGTGGCCTCGTCGCCGACCAAGGCGACGACGATCTCGCCGCTCTCGGCTTGGTCCTGGTTGTGCACGACCACGTAGTCGCCGTCGAAGATGCCCGCGTCTGTCATGGAATCGCCGCGCACCGTCAGCACGAAGTCGTCGTCGCCCTTGCGCAGAAAGCCGGGCACGTCGATCAACTCCTCGATGTTCTCCTCGGCCAGTAGCGGCTGGCCGGCGGCGACGCGCCCCACCAAGGGTAGAGGACGTGGCGGGCGCAGCTCCTTGATGAGCTCGAGGGCCCGAGGCTTGGTGGGGTCGCGACGTAGAAGACCCTGCCGCTCGAGGTTGGCCAAGTGTGCATGCACCGTGGACGGCGAGGACAGATGCAGCTCGCTGCAGATCTCGCGTACCGTGGGCGGGTAGCCATTGGCGCGCATGAACGCGCGGATGAACTCGACCACTTGCTGTTGACGCCGTGTCAGGTGTTCCATGGAACCTCCCGATAGCGAACACGTGTTCGTGTGCAGCATAGGCGGAACGTGTGTTCGTGTCAAGAGACATGCTAGAGACAGGGCCGGACGGAAAACAGTGACGAGAGGCAGAGCCGCTCAGTGAGGGATCGAGGACCTCACAGAACGCGCGGCGTTCATCACGTCTCGAGCACGGCGTCGAGCACCCGTGCCTCTAGAACCTGGTCACGAGACAGACCGCCGGCCAGCAGGGCAACGCGGGCCACGTCGACCAGGGCCTCCTCGGGCACCAGGCCCACGACCTCGCTCTCGCGCACGTACACGCCCGCCGCGGCGGCACGCGAGCGCACCGCCTCCAGCGCGACCACCATCGACGTGACGCGGTAGTCAGTCAGGTTCATGGAGACTTGCACGCAGTCCTCGAGGGCCAGACCCATCGCCTTTACGTTCGGCAGGCCGCCATCACGTTCGCGGATCTGGCCGGCGATGCCCCGTGCCAGCTCCACATCGTCGCTCTCCAAGTTGACGTTGTAGGCGATCAGCGGCCGGCGGGCGCCAACGGCTACGGCGCCCGCCGTCGGGTGCACCCGAGCGGCACCGAAGTCGGGGGCTCGCTCCGGGTCGGCGGCGATCGACTCACGCAGTTCCTCAAACCCGCCGCGACGGACATCTGCCAGGTTGCGCCGCTCGGGCGACCGCGCCGCCTCCTCATACAGATAGGCAGGGATGTCGAGTTCCGTCGCCGCACGCCGCGCCACGGTCTCGGCGGCAGCGACACACAACGGCATGTCGCCGTCGTGCAGAGGCACGAAGGGCACCACGTCGGCGGCGCCGAAGCGCGGATGGGCGCCGCGGTGCACGTTCAGATCGATCAGTCGCGAGGCCGCCGCTATGCCCGCCAGTGCAGCCTCGGCCACGGCTTCGACCGGCGCCACGAACGTGACCACGCTGCGGTTGTGTACGGCGTCGCTTTGGCGGTCGAGCACGCGCACGCGCGGCACGGCGGCGATGGCCGCCACGATCTCGTCGATGACCGCCGCGCGACGACCCTCAGAGAAGTTGGGTACACACTCGATAAGGCTCATGCCGCGTCGCCGACCTGTGAGTCCACGACACTCCCGTCTGAGACGACCACCCGACCGTCGACGACCACGCCGCGCACCAGGTTCACACCCCAGTGATACTGCAGCTCGCTGTGCGTGTCGGCGTCGAGAACGAGCAGGTCGCAGCGCTTGCCCACCTCGAGGCTGCCGACCTCATCCTGGCGACCGATGGCGGCGGCAGCTCCCAAGGTAGCCGCTCGCAGAGCCTCCTCGGGCGCCAGGTGCATCTCCTGACAGGCGAGCGCCACCACCATCTGCATGTTCTCGCAGTAGGAGGTGCCCGGGTTGAAGTCAGTCGCCAGTGCCAGCACCAGGCCGGCTTCCAGGAAAGCGCGTGCTGGCGCGTAGGCTGCGCCGAGTGTGAAGCTCGTACCCGGGAGAGCCACAGCGACCACGGCAGCCTGCTGGAGAGCCGCGATCTCCTCCCAGGTGGCGTGCACGAGATGATCGGCCGAGACGCAGCCGACGTCGGCGGCCAGCCGAGCCCCGCCGGACAGCGCCAGCTCGTCGGCGTGGATCTTGAGTCCGTAGCCGAGTCGGCGGGCCGCCAGAAGCACCCGCCGCGACTGCTCGACCGTGAAAGCGCCGATGTCGCAAAACACGTCCACGAACTCGGCCTCGCTCCGCAGAGCCGGCAGCATCTCACGGCATATCAGCTCGACGTAGTCGTCGGCCCGGCCGGCGAACTCGTCGGGCACCGCATGTGCTCCCAGGAAGGTGCGCACTCGCCGCAGCGGATGCTCCACAGCAGCCGCAGCGAGCATCTTGTGCTCGTCGGCCAGCGTCAGGCCGTAGCCGCTCTTGATCTCCAGAGTGGTCGTGCCGTGCAGCAGAAAGGAATCCAGACGCCGGCGTGTCAGTGCCGCCAGCTGCTCCGCCGTGGCGGCGCGCGTGGCCCGCACTGTCGCCTTGATGCCTCCGCCGCCGGCGAGGATGTCGGTGTAGGTGCGACCGGCCAGACGTTCGCCATACTCGACGGCGCGCGAGCCCGCGAACACAGCGTGCGTATGCGGGTCGACGAACCCCGGCAGCACGGCGGCGCCCTCGGCATCGACCACGATGGCGTCGCCGGCGACGGCCACGCAGCGGTTCAGGTCACGCTCGGGACCGATCCACGCTATTCGTCCCTCGCGTGCCGCCAGCGCTCCGCCGGTCAGCAGACCGCAGCCGTCGGCCCCGCTCATGGTCGCGAGCTCGGCGGCGCCGCGCAGGACGAAGTCGCAGGGCCGGGCACCGCCCGGAGCAGCCTTCACGACGGCGCATCCTTCATCATCGGCAGATCCAGCCCGTTCTCGGACGCGGCCGCGAGCGCTTCCGGGTAGCCGGCATCGGCGTGACGCATGATGCCCGTGCCTGGGTCCGTGGTGAGCACCCGCTGCAGACGCTCGGCCATGAGCGCCGTGCCGTCGGCCACCACGACCATGCCGGCGTGGATGCTCTTGCCGATGCCCACGCCGCCACCGTGGTGGATCGAGACCCAGCTGGCGCCGGCCGCCACGTTGAGCATGGCGTTGAGCAGCGGCCAGTCGGCGATCGCGTCGGACCCGTCACGCATGCCCTCGGTCTCACGATAGGGAGAGGCGACTGAGCCCGCATCCAGGTGATCGCGACCGATGACGATGGGCGCCTTGACCTCGCCCCGAGCCACCAGCTCGTTGAAGAGTGCGCCGATGCGAGCTCGTTCGCCGTACTCGAGCCAGCAGATGCGCGCCGGCAGGCCCTGGAAATGCACCTTGCCCGGCGCCATCCGCATCCAGCGCGTCACGAGCTCGTTGTCGGGCAGAGCCTCGAGCACGGCTCGGTCCGTGCGTGCGATGTCGGCCGGGTCGCCGGACAGTGCCACCCAGCGAAACGGCCCGGTGCCGCGGCAGAAGAGCGGCCGGATGTAGAGCGGCACAAAGCCCTCGAAGCTGAAGGCGTCGGCGTAGCCGGCCTCCAGCGCCACGCCGCGGATGTTGTTGCCGTAGTCGAACAC
>PMKX01000018.1 GCA_003158705.1 Actinomycetota bacterium | reverse complement strand
CATGCTCTCGAGGATCTCGGCGATGGAGTCGCCGACAGCGGGCGTGGGCGCCAAAGAGAGGTCGATGATACCCATCTCGGCCTCGAGCAGGCGGGAGGCCTCGCGGGCGACCAGCTCGCCGACCCGCGTGATCTTGAACGCCGTGCGCTTGATGAGGTCGGCCAGCTCAATGAGCGAGGCCTCCGGGTGGTTGGCGACCACACTACGCACCACACCCGGTCCGGAGATGGCGACGTTGACGCTCACCTCCGGCTCGCCGCTGCCATGCAGGGCGCCGGCCATGAAGGGATTGTCCTCGGGCACGTTGCAGAAGCTCACGATCTTGGCGCAGCCGATCGAGTCGTGATCGGCCGTGAGCTTGGCCACGACCAGCAGAACGTCGGCCATGCGCACCACGGCGTCCATATTGATGCCCGCCCGGGTCGAGGCGACGTTCACCGAAGAGCAGACGCGCTGCGTGCTGCCGATCGCCTCCGGGATCGACTCGATCAGGGCCGCGTCGCCGCGCGTGAAGCCTTTTTGGACCATGCAGCTGAAGCCGCCGACAAAGTCGATGCCGATCTCGTCGGCGGCCGCATCCAGCGCCTGAGCCACCTCGACGAACGCCGCCGGGTCGGCACTGCCGACTACCTCGGAGATGGGAGTGACCGACACCCTCCGGTTGACGATGGGGACGCCGTACTTCTCCTCGATCTCGGCGGCGACCTCGACCAGCCGGCGGGCACGCGTGACGATCTTGTCGTGCACGCACTCCGCCACCTTGTGCGGGTCGCGATCGCTACAATCGTCGAGGGAGATGCCCATGGTGATGGCGCGCACGTCCAAGTTCTCGGCCTGGATCATGTGCACGGTCTCGAGGATCTCCTCGGCGGTGATAAAGACCACGGGCCTCCTCTGCGGCGCCGGCCGGCGCTAGACGCGGTGCATGAACTTGAAGATGTCCTCGTGCTGCACGTGGATCTGCAGCCCGGCGCTCTCTCCGGTCTTGGCCAGCGACTCCTGGAGCTGGGCCATGGTCGTCTCCGATTCGTCGAAGCTCACGAACATGATCATCGTGAACATGCCGTTGGCGACCGTCTGGCTTACGTCGTCGACGTTGGCGTTCTGCTGGGCGATCGTGTTGGCCACGGCGGCCAGCAAGCCGTGCGAATCGGGGCCGAGAGCAGTGACGATGACGGTCGTGCGCATGGCGGCGAGTATACTAGACCGCGATTCCCCATGCTCCCGACTCTAGTCTCCACAGACACAGCGCCGACAGACCCGAGGCTGCGTCAGCGCCTCGCTGAGTTGGACCACGCGCTCACCCGGCGGGTCGCCGTGGACTGGCGCCATCCCCACTGGTTCGTACTCTCGCTGGGCGCGCTCTCGTTGACGGGCAACTACGGTATCGTCTGGTTCGTGCTTGCCGTCGTGCCCTGGCTGGCCGGCGCCGACCGGCCGCGGACAGTGTTCCTCTTCATCGCCGGACCCGTGTTCGCCACCGAGATCATCACGTTTCTGGTCAAGACGGCCGTCGGCCGGCGGCGGCCGCCCGAGCAGGCCGGCGGCGCGCCGGCGCGCATCCCGCTGCCCGTGAGCCACTCGTTCCCTTCGTCGCACGCCAGCATGGGCATGGTGGGGGCGATCAGCATGGGCAGTCTGTATCCGGCCGTGCTGCCGGCGCTGCTCGTGCTGGTGGCGGTGCTGGCCTTCAGCCGCGTCTATCTTGGCGTGCACTACGTGGCCGATGTGGCCGCCGGTCTGCTGCTGGGCACGGGGCTCGGTGTCGTGTACATCCTCGTCTCGGTGCTGGCAACGTGAAGCTGGGCATCGTGGGGCTGCCCAATGTGGGCAAGACCACACTTTTCAACGCCTTGACGCACGCCCACGCAGCAGCCACGACCTACGCCTACACGTCGGCGGAGGCCAACTTGGGCGTGGTCTCGGTGCCCGACCCGCGACTCGACCGGCTCGACGAAGCGCTCGAGACACCCAAGAAGGTCAACGCCACCATCGACGTGGTCGACATCGCCGGCCTCACCGAGGGGGCCAGCCGCGGGGAGGGCCTCGGCAACGCCTTCCTGGCCAGTATCCGCGCCGTCGACGCCGTCGCCCATGTCGTGCGCGCCTTCGACAACCCCGACGTCGCCCACGTGCGCAGCACCGTCGACCCACGGGCCGACGTGGAGCTGGTGGAGACAGAGCTGGTGCTCAGCGACCACGACATTCTGGAACGCCGTGCCACTCGCGTCGTCAAGACGGCCAAGGCCGGCGACAAGAGCGCCCAGCGCGAGGCCGCCCTGGTGGAGCGTCTCCTCGAGACGCTCAGCGCCGGCGGCCTCGCCCGCTCGGTGGAGCGCTCGGCCGACGATGCGCACCTGGTGCGCGAGTTCGGCCTGGTCACCGAGCGGCCGGTGCTCTTCGTGCTCAACGTCGACGACGAGGCCGGCGATCCAGCCGCCGCCCTGGCGCGCCACGGCGACTTCGTCGCCTGGGCGCGGGCGCGTGGCGACGACGTGGTCGCCCTCGCCGCCCGCCTCGAGGCCGAGCTCGTCGAGCTGGACGCAGACGATGCCGCCGCTTTCCGGGCCGAGCTCGGCGTACCCGCCGGCAGCGCCGATGTGCTCATCACGGCCGCCTACAGCCTGCTCGGCTACATCACCTTCTTCACCGGCGACTTCCGCTCCAGCGAGTCACGAGCTTGGCAGCTCGCCGCCGGCTCCACGGCACGCGAGGCGGCAGGCCGCATCCACAGCGACATCCAGAAGGGTTTCGTGCGCGCCGAGGTCGTACCGGTGGAGGAGCTCATCGCCTGCCGCTCGTTCCATGCCGCGCGCGACAAGGGTCACTTGCGGGTGGAGGGCAAGGAGTACGTCGTCCAAGACGGCGACGTGATNNGGCCCCCCACCACCCACTGTTCGTCAGCTGCGCCTTAGGCGCTCTTGAACGACCGCCAGGCTGTGGCGTAGTTGGTGGCAAAGGCGCCCAGGTCGTTGAAGTTCTCGGAACGCTGGAGGTCGGCGTCCGAGGGCACCAGGGTGAGAGCGAAGGGGTCGGTGTACTGGCGCGAGTCGGGGACCGGCGAGTTGTACCAGATGTAGTTGACCAGCTCGGCCTGGATCTTCGGGTCGAGGCAGTAGTCGAGGAACAAGTGAGCTGCGTACCTGCTGTTGGCGCCGGTGGGGATCGCCATATTGTCGACGAACCTGCCGTAGCCCTCAGCGGGCAAGACCCAGCTGACCATGGAGAGTGCCTTCGTGCCGCCCATCTCGTCGAGCGCCATGAGGCAGTCGCCGTTCCAGCACATGGTGAGCCACAGGCCGGAGGCGATGGCGCGCTTCATGTTCGTATTGTCGTAGGTGCGCACGATCGGCTTCTGCTGGATGAGCTTCTGCGTCGCCGCGTCGAGCTCCGACTGCGACTTGCTGTTGTACGAGTAGCCCAGCATCTTGAGGGCCGCGCCGAGATCCTCACGCTCGTCGTCGAGCATGTCGATCTGGTCCTTGTACTTGGTGTTCCACAGATCGGACCACTTGGAGATGGGGTCGGTCATCTTGTCCTTGCGCACGGCGATGCCGGTGACGCCCCACTGGAACGGTGTGCTGTATTTCATGCCGTGGTTCTCGCTCGGCTTGTCGTACGGCGGATCCTTGAACAGAGGAGCGACGTACTTGTCGTAGTTGGGGATGTACTTCATGTCCAGCGGCTGGATGAGGTTGGACATGAGCATGATGTGGACCATGTAGTCCGAGGGCACGATCACGTCGTAGCCGGTGGCGCCGAGCTTGAGCTTAGCAAGGAGCGACTCGTTGTCGGCGAAGTAAGTCTCGTTGACCGAGATGCCCGTCGTCTTCTGGAAGCCCTTCTTGACGGCAGGAGCCATGTAGTCCGACCAGTTGAAGAGGTTGAGAGTCTTCGGTTTGGTCGTGACCATGGGCGGCAAGGTGGCGGTGGAAACCGACTGGGTCTTCCGGCCGCAAGCTGCGAGGATGGTGCCCAGGGCACTCACAGACAGACCCATGACCAGGCCACGTTCTATGAACTGGCGCCGCGACATGCGACCGTTGGCGATCTCGTTGACGAGGCCGACGACGTCCTTTTCCTTGGTGGATGGCTTGACTTCCGGCTCTTTCATCTATGTAGCCCCCTCAGGCTCGGCGGGCCAACACCTCGAAGACCCGGCACTGGACCGGCGTCCGTGGGACTCCCGCACTATGAGAACGAACTAACTCCGAATAATACTCCACTTCGTCAAGTCCAGTGAGCGAGCGCACGTTCTCATTCTCTCAGGTAGACCTCGACATCGGCTGCCCGGGCCCGCCATGGAGACGTGCTGAGCTTGGCCGTCAGGTAGACCTGCCCGCTGTCTCCGGCTTGCACGTCGCCGAACCGCACCATGGTCTTGCCCTCGCCTTGCGGCCGCCAGATCTGGACACTACTGGGAATGCTCACCGTGACGGTGCGTGGCACGCCGGCGCCCGCGCCGGGGCCGGCCGCGTTGTAAGCGCCCTCGATCACGAGGGTGCCCACCAGACCCTTGCCTGCCTGGCCGGGTGTGGCCGGCGTGACGGCCGTGATGACGCCGTGCACCGTGGGTGGGCCCGGCGGCGGGGAGGGGGTCACCTCGACCACGAGGCGGAAGCCCTCGAGTTCCTTGGGCACCGCCTTCTGGATCTCGGGCGTGATCTTGTCGACCCAGACGACGATGCGCGGCTCCTGGCCGACGCCCTCGAGCGTGCCCAGCGAATCCACGCCGGTGATGGCGCGCAGCTCTGCCTGGTGACGTGCGAGCGCCTGCCAAACAGGATGCTGGGCGCGAACACGCTGGCCATGGTGCTTCGCGTTGTGGCCGACGTGGTAGGCGAGCGCGCCGACGACGACGGCCAGCACAACGACCGCGACGGCCGCGCCCAGTCTTCGGCTCACAAGCGTCCCTCCCAGATCCTGGCCCGCTCTATCCTAGTGCCAGATGCGGCCTCGGTGCGAGAGCTCACCGGCGTGGGCGGGCGGCGGGCGGTTCCTCCGTGCCACACCCACGCATAGAATGAGCGAGCAGCCACACCTTGATCCGGAAACGAGCACACGCCATGACCGAGCTTCCCGACGGATACACTTTGCGGCCGCCGACGCTTGCTGATGCGGCTGCCGTCACCGCCGTCCAAGTCGCCGCCGACGTCGCTCTGGTAGGCGAGTCCGATGCCAGCGAAGGCGACCGCATCAGCGACTGGCACGCAGCGCGCTTCGACCTGCGCCACGACGCCTGGCTCGTCCAGGCGCCGGACGGACTCGTGTGCGCCTACGGCGGAGTCTGGGACGACAACCCGCATCGCGAGCTGTTTGCCGACACTGCGGTGCACCCCGATCACCGCGGCCGCGGCCTGAGCGAGCTGCTCCTCGACCTGCTCGAAGCCCGCGCCCGAGAGCACCTGGCGTTCCTGGCGGCGGGCGAACCGGTCAGTTTGGGCGTGAGCTGTTGGGAAGCCGACAGCACCCAACGTGCCCTCCTGGAGAGCCGTGGCTACGCCAAGACGCGCGAGTTCAGGCGCATGGTCATCGACGTGAGCGCGGGTTGCCCACAGCCGGAGTGGCCTTCGGGCACCGCGGTGCGCACCTTCCGACGCGG
>PMKX01000023.1 GCA_003158705.1 Actinomycetota bacterium | reverse complement strand
CATCACACCGACTTCATCTTCGCGGTGGTGAGTGAGCGCTACGGCTTCCTCGGGGCGGCCCTGCTCATCGCGCTCTACGTGCTGCTCATCTGGCGCGCCCTGCGTATCGCGACATTCTCGCGCGACATGTACGGGAGCATCATGGCCGGCGGCATCGCGGTCGTCTTCCTGTTCCAGATCTTCGTGAACATCGGCATGACAATTGGTATCATGCCGGTGACCGGTATCCCGCTGCCCTTCATGAGTTATGGTGGGGCAGCCCTCATCACCAGCCTTCTGCTCATCGGGCTGCTCGAGAGCATCCATCTGCGCGCCAAGCTGGCGATCGACAATGGGAGCCTCATTGGGAATTAGCGTCCGCAAAGCCGACATCCGCAAGATCGCCAAAGTGCTCGCCGAGGTGGGGGCCAAGGCACGCGTAGAGGTGAGAGTCTGCCTTGTTGGTGACGGCGCGGCGGTCACGAAGCTGGCCACGGCGCTCTCTGTCGAGGCTGCGGACATCACTGAAGGCGTGAGCGCTTCCCTGGATGTCTTGACGCCGGGAGACTTCTCCCGGCAGAGTGACCTGCGACACCGCTGGGGCGCGGTCGTTCTCGTAACCGATGCGGATCCTGGCCTAGATGGCCTCGGGGTCGTCGCCGCATCGGCTAGGGCCGCCGGCGTCGCCGTGTTCGCCGTGGTGCCCACAGGCGGCGCGCGGGTGCCGCCGAGCTGGCTGACCACGGCCGGGTTTGCGGCCAAGGACGTTGTGACCGAGGACTTCGCCGACGAGACGCGGGGGCAGGCCACGGCCGAGCGGCTCGCCGCAGTCTGTGGGGACACGGCGCTGAGTCTCGCCCGGCGACTGCCGACGGTGAGGCGCGCTGTTGTGCGCCGGCTCATCGCCCACACGGCGCGTCAGAACTGTGTAGTCGGCGCCGTCGTGTTCATCCCTGGCGCGGACATGCCCGTCATGACGTTGAACCAGGTGAGGATGGTGCTGAAGATGGCCGCCGCCTACGGGCAAGACATCGGCGTCGAGCGTGCGGGCGAGATCCTTTCGGTGCTCACGGCCGGTCTTGGTCTGCGCACGCTGGCTCGCGAGGCGCTCGACTTCGTGCCTGTGGCCGGCTGGGCGCTCAAGGGAGCGGTCGGGTATTCGGGGACACTAGCTATAGGGACAGCCGCCCAGGCCTATTTCGAGGCTGGGGCGCCGTTGATGCCTACCAAGGCGAAAAGGATTACGGAGCGACTTGATCGACTCACACATGGATTCCTCGCACGAGGGCTGGCTTCCGGATGAGCTAGGCGACCTGCTCGCACGCGTGACTCGCCCCGGGCGCTACGTCGGGGGCGAGTTCAACCTCAGGCGAAAGCCGGGCGCCTCACCGCGCATCGTGCTTTCTTACCCTGACGCGTACGAGATCGGGATCTCCAACCCCGGACTGCAGATCCTCTATACGTATCTGAACGACGCCACGGCGGCGTCTGCCGAGCGCGCCTATTGCCCGTGGCCGGACATGGCGGAGCTCATGCGCCACCACGGCGTGGCTCTGTGGACGCTGGAGTCGTTCGCGCCGGTCGCCGCCTGCGACCTCTGGGGCATCCACCTGCCGCACGAGCTGACCTACACGAACGTGCTCGAGCTGCTCGACCTGGCTGGTGTGCCCCTGCACGCTGGCGAGCGTGGCGAAGGCGACCCCATCGTCTTGGGCGGCGGTCCCGGCAGCGCTAACCCGTGGCCGCTCTCACCCTTCCTCGACGCGGTGTTTGTCGGCGAGGTCGAAGGGCGTCTCGACGCGATCGTGGCCGCCTTAGGAGCTTCATCGCGCGCAGCGCGCCTGCAGCTGCTGGCGGCCGTGCCGGGCGTGTGGCTGCCGGCAGCTCCCGAGCGGCGCGCGCGTCGCCAGGTCTTCATGGGCTTCTCGCATACGATGCCGGTCACCGAGCCGGTCGTGCCGGTGCTGGAGGCGGTCCACGATCGTGCCGTGGTGGAGGTCATGCGCGGCTGCACCGCCGGCTGCCGGTTCTGCCAGGCCGGCATGTGGTACCGCCCGGTGCGCGAGCGGCCCGTCGAGCTCGTGGTCGAGGCGGCCTGCGAGGCGCTACGCACGACAGGCTGCGACGAGGTCTCGCTCATCTCGCTGAGCTCCTGCGACTACTCGGGAATAGAGGAGGCAGTACGTCGCATCCGTGCCCTGCGGCCCGGCGTGCGTGTGTCACTGCCGTCGTTGCGTATCGACTCGGCCGCCGTCACGTTGGCTCGCTTGGGCAGCGAGCAACGGGGCTCAGTGACGCTGGCACCGGAGGCGGGCACACAGGAGCTGCGCGACGCCATCAACAAGGGCGTGGACGATGAGCAGTTCGCCACTGCCGTGCGGGCGACGTTCGAGGCCGGATTCACCGGGCTGAAGCTGTATTTCATGATCGGTCTGCCGGGAGAGGACGACGCCGCTGTAGCGGCGATCGCCGACATGGCGACTGCGGCGGCGTCGGCGGCGCGCGCCATCGCTCACGGCCGTGCGCGCGTGTCGGTGGCCGTGTCGTCGTACGTGCCCAAGGCCCACACACCCTTTGAGACGGCGGCATTTGCCGGCGAAGAGGTGTTGCGCCGCCGCCAGACCCTTCTGCGCGACCTCATGCCGCGCGGCGTGCGCATCTCGTGCCACGACGTGGGCGCCTCGGTCGTCGAGGCTGCGCTGGCGCGCGGCGGTCCGCGCAGCGGCGAGCTGATCGAGGCCGCGTGGCGGCGCGGCGCGCGCTTCGACGGCTGGACGGAGTGGTTCGACGTGGAGCTGTGGCGAGCGGCCGCCACGGACGTGGGTGTCGAGCTGAACGCGCTCGCCTGCGCGGCTCCGAGTCAGCCACTGCCGTGGCAGTCCGTTGATGCGGGGTTTGAGGAAGGCTTCTTGACGCTCGAGGCCGGTCGTGCGGCATCCCGGCAGCGCACTGATGACTGTCGTCGCGGCCGATGTGGTGCCTGTGGCGTCTGCCACGACGATGTGAGCATGGATCTCGTCGGATGACCTACTGGCTGCTCACCTTCGCCCGCCGCGGCAGCGCCAGCTACTTGTCGCACCTCGACACGGCGCGGGCCTGGCGACGCACCTTTGCGCGCGCCGGCATCGACCTCGTGCTGTCCGAGGGACTGCGGCCCAAGCCGCGCCTGGCCTTGGGATTGCCGTTGCCCGTGGGCGCGGCCGCGGAGGATGAGCTGCTCGTGGCTGAGGTGCCCGACTTGGCGCCTGAGCCTGAAGTGGCGCTGCCGACGCTGGCGGCTGCGGCAGCGCCAGGCCTCGAACCCCTGGCAGTGCTGGCTGTGGCCGAGAGGCCGCGGCCGCAAGCGGTTGCGGCCGACTACGAGTTCGGCCTTGCTGCAGACGAGGGAGCGGTCGCCGCCGCCCTGCAGTGGTTCAGCGCGGCACAATCCACGCCCGTCGAGCGTGTGTCGCCAAAGGGTCGGCGTATAGTCGACTTGAAGGAGTTTGTGACCGACACATGGTGCCGTGCAGCGCAGGATGGCGTGTGTGTCGGCTTTACCGTGCGCCATCGGAGCACCGGTGCCGCACGGCCGCAAGAGTTCGTGAGCCTCGTGGCCGACCAGGCCGGAGTCGAGGCTGTGGCGCGTCACCTGTTGCGGCGACGCGTCGTGTACACAGGTTTGCCTGCCGGGTTCGCCGGCGGGCCATAGGATCGGAGTAGCGTGAACGAACAAGAAGAGACTGGCGCCCCGGCGCCGACCGGCGGCGAGCCGGCGGCAGACGGAGCCGCCGGCCAAGAAGACGCCAAACCTCGGGCGAGGCGAGCCCGCGGCCGCCGTGGCGGTCGGCGCCACAAGAGCGCCGCTGCCCGGGCCGCCGCGCGAGCGGCGACACCAGCGGACGCCGCTGGCGAGGTGCCGGAGTCGCCCTCGCCTGGCGAGCTGACGCAGGCGGAGCCGCAGTCGGCACAGTCGCGCAAAGAACCGCAGCCGGCTAGGGAAGGCGTCGAGGCCGGTCCGCAGGCGCCAAGAGCAAAGGGCACAGCGCGTCGTCGTCGCTCCGGTCGCGGTCGCAAGGCCGTCGCGGAAGGGCGGAAGACTCAAGAGGCGGCATCGACTGCACCACCGGTAGCTGTGCCTGAGCAGCCGGAGGCAAGTGTCGAGGTGCCGGCGACCGGCGCCGAGGCGCCGCAGCAAGAGACTCCGCAGCCAAAGCCTCGCAGCCGCCGCCGCCGTTCAGGGCGCGGCCGGCAGTCAGCCACACCAGAGCCGAAGACTGAAGAGGCGGCGCCGCTCACGCCGACCGTCGCGGAGTCAGGCACGGAGACGGTTGCGGCGCTCGCGGAGTCAGCCGCGGGCGGCGAGGCGTCAGCGATGAGTGCGGCGGCGCCGGAAGAGGAGAAGCCGCGCGGCCGCCGCCGCCGTTCGGGTCGCGGCCGCAAGACGGTCACCGCTGAGTCGAAGACCGAAGAGGCGGCGCCTGGCGCGCCGCAGCCTGTGTCTGAGGAGCCTGGCGTGGGCGGTGAGGCGCCGGCAGCAGGTGGCGAGACGGCGCAAGAGGAGAAGCCGCGCACGCGCCGTCGCCGTGCGAGCGCCAAGCCCGAGGCAGCGGTCGCGGAGACCGAAGGCGCCTCGGCGTCGCCAGGAGCCGACGACGTCGTTGTCGAGATGCCGCGGCGCAAGCAGATCCTGGTAAGCAGCGAGCCGTCCGAGCTGCGCGTGGCGGTCGTCGAAGACGGCCGCTTGGCCGAGATCCTCATCGAGCGGCCGTCGAAGACCTCGTGCTTGGGCAACATCTACAAGGGCAAAGTGGACAACGTGCTGGCCGGCATGGACGCCGCCTTCGTAGACATCGGCCTGGACAAGAACGGGTTTCTCTCGGTGGATGAGGTCGTGGTCGAGGATGAGCCGGACCGGCGCGGGCGGCGGATCACGCAGATGCTGCGTTCCAACCAGGAGATCCTCGTGCAGGTGAGCAAGGACCCCATGGGCAACAAGGGTGCTCGCCTGACGACCAAACTGTCGCTGGCCGGCCGTTACTTGGTGTACGTGCCCAACGGCAGCGGCGTCGGCGTGTCGCGGCGTCTGAAGCAAGACGAGCGTGACCGCTTGCGTGACCTGGGCAAGAGCCTGGACGCGCGCAACGCCGGCCTCATCGCGCGGACGGCCGCGGAAGGCATCGGCATCGAGGAGCTGCAGCGGGACCTGCGCTTCCTGTCGCGCCTGTGGGCGCGGCTGAAGAAGAAGGTGGACGGCGTGTCGGCGCCCGGGCTCCTGTACGCCGAGGTCGACGTAGCCTTGGAGACAGTGCGCGATCTCTTCAACGAGTCGTGCGAGAGCGTGGTCTGCGACACGGTCAAGCGCCAGAAGGAGATCGTCGCCTACCTGGACAAGGTGGCCCCGGAGTTGAAGCAGCGTGTGGAGCTCTACACCGGGCAGGAGCCGCTCTTTGCCGCGCACGGCATCGAGGAACAGATCTCGCGGGCTCTTGAACGGCGTGTGAACCTGCCCAGTGGCGGCAATCTGGTCATCGACCATACCGAGGCGTTGACGGTGATCGACGTGAACACCGGGCGCTACACCGGCGGCAAGGGCCTCGAGGAGACGATCACCAAGACCAATATCGAGGCGGCGCGTGAGGTCGTGCGGCAACTGCGTTTGCGCGACATCGGCGGCATCATC
>PMKX01000233.1:2393-13366 GCA_003158705.1 Actinomycetota bacterium | reverse complement strand
CGAGATCCTCGAGAGCATGGGCCTGGAGCGCGCCGGGGCGCCCGGCACGACCGCAGCCTTGGCGATGCTCAACGACGCCGTGAAGAAGGGTGGCACCATGGCGACCTCGTCTACCGGGGGGCTCTCGGGAGCCTTCATCCCGGTGAGCGAGGACGCGGCCATGGCGCGGGCCGCCGCGGAGGGTGTGCTCTCCATCGAGAAGCTCGAGGCGATGACGGCCGTGTGCTCGCTCGGACTCGACATGATCATCGTGCCGGGCGATATCTCGCGCAACTCGCTGGCCGGCGTGATCGCCGATGTGATGGCGATCGGCATGATCAACAGCAAGACGACCGGCGCTCGCCTGATCCCGGCGATGGGCAAGAAGGTGGGCGATTGGGTCAAGCTCGGCGGTCTCTTCGGGGAGGCGCCGGTGATGGCCGTCAGCGCGGCCGCCAACGACGTCTTCATGGCCCGCGGAGGACGCATTCCGGCGCCCCTTCAGAGTCTCACCAACTGAGGCTCAGCGACCGGTAGAGAGCGTGCCGACCGGCGCACGGGGGCTATGCTTGCGCGCTGCTCCCGCTCAGTCCCGCAGGTCGCGCATCATGGTCCGGATCTGGCGCGCCTGCTCGTGCATGTCCAGCGCCAGGCAGATCTTCTCGGCCTCGGTGAGCTGCAACACGGCGTCGACGTGCTGCCCCACGGCCTTGAACTGCGCCGCTTGGTCGATCTCGTAGCCGACGAGCTCCTTGAGCATGCGCCGCACCTCGGCATCGGCGAGGTCGACCAGCTTGTCGCTCGTGGTGACGATGATGTCGGAGAGCGGGATGAGCTTGCCTGCCGGTGGCGAGCCGCCCGCGCCCACGGGCTCCTCGTCCGGCTCAAAGACGGGCGGCGTCACGACGGCGTGGTCGTACGGCAACGCCGGCGCGGTCGGCATCGGCACCTCGCCGGTCGTCTCGGCATCGGGCTCGGCGCGCCCCATGCGATGGAACTGGTCCCGCGGGGGTGCGTCGATGAACGACGTCTCGTTGTCTTGCGACTGGACGTCTTCGGGCGCGGCCTTGCCGCGGTCTCGCGTGATGATCAAGGAGATGATCAGCACGACGACGATCGCCGAGGCTACCGCTATGCCGACTATCTGTACGGTACTCATGCTGCGCGCGCCATCCTCGAACTCTTGGACCCAGGCGCGTACACATTCGGTCCAGGCTCGACAATCCCTGCCGTGGCCGGGTTTGGCCAAACGCCGTCTAGTACAATCGGTCGATGATCGATCTGCCCACGCTCGAGCGCACCATGGAAGAATTGGGCCAGCCGTCGTATCGCGCGCGTCAGGTGTACGAGGCGCTCACGAAGCGACTGGCCACCAGCTTCGCGGACATGAGCGAGCTCCCGCGCTCGCTGCGCGAGGAGCTCGCGGCGCGGCTGCGTCCGTGTCTTCTCGAGGAGGTCGAGACGCGCGAGTCGCCGCGCGGAAGCGCGGTCAAGGCGCTTCTGCGGGCCGCAGACGGAGAGCCGGTAGAAGCGGTGCTCATGACCCATCGGCGGCGAGTGACCGTGTGCGTCTCGACTCAGGTGGGCTGTGCCGTCCGCTGCGCGTTCTGTGCGTCCGGCAGCGCCGGTCTGCGCCGCAGCCTGAGCGCCGA
This sequence comes from Actinomycetota bacterium, assembly GCA_003158705.1. Classification (GTDB taxonomy): domain Bacteria; phylum Actinomycetota; class Thermoleophilia; order UBA2241; family UBA2241; genus FEN-672. Next base: position 11,735 of record PMKX01000233.1, on the reverse strand, counting down.
GGAGATCGTCGACCAGGTCCTCGGCTTCATGCGCCGCGCGCAGGCCCAAGAGCGGCGGGTCACCAACGTCGTGTTCATGGGTATGGGTGAGCCGTTCCACAACTACGAAGAGACACTGCGCGCCTGCCGTCTGTTGAACGACCCCGGCGGCGTAGGTCTGGCGGCGCGCTCCATCTCCGTGTCGACCGCGGGCGTAGTGCCCGGCATCGATCGCCTGGCGCGCGAAGCGTTGCAGGTGAACCTGGCGGTGAGCCTGCACGCGGCCACCGACGAGCTGCGCAGTCGTCTGGTGCCCCTGAACCGCACGTACCCGCTGGCCACGTTGTTCGCCGCGTGCGCGCGTTACGTGGGCCGCACGCGACGCAAGCTCATGTTCGAGTACGTCGTGTTGTCGGGAGTGAACGACACCGGCGAGCAGGTCGAGGGGCTGGTGCGCCTGCTCAAACGGCCTCTCTACCACCTCAACCTGATCGCCTACAACGAGACGGGCGGTGAGTTCGCGCGCCCGTCCCTGCGCGAACTCACCGCCCTCCGAGCTGCTCTTGAGCGGCGGGGTCTCTCGTGCACGGTGCGCGAGTCGCCCGGCAGCGAGATCGACGCCGCCTGCGGCCAGCTCGCGCTCCCGCGAGCAGGGGCTCAGTAGCCCGTCTGGCTCTTCACCTTGATGTAGCTGATCACCTTCGTGATGTCTGGCTCGCTGACGGCGATCTGCTGAGCCGTCGCAAGCTGGGCTTGGGTCTTGACTGTCCCATAGATGCGCACGACGGCGCCGCGGACGTGGACGATGAACTGGATGCCCACCAAGGTCGGCTCCTGACTCAGTCGACGCAGGATGCCGGCACGGATGGTGGCGTCGCTGGCGCGCTTGCCCGTGGGCGAGGCGCTGCTTGTGGGTGAGATCGTGGCGGAGGAACCCTTGCTCGGCGGTGTGCCGGGACTCCCCGACCGCGCGCTGGGAGTGGCGCTGGGGTAGAGCGTGGGAGTGCCGCTGCTAGCCGGCTTGCCTTTGCTGCCGCAGGCGCTTGCGGCGAGCGCGACGGCCAAGCTGACCACCACCAGCACGGCCAGCACCAAGGCTTGCCGGCCGATGGCGTGGCGTCCCAGTCTCGTGCGGGCCTTCATGTGGACGGGATGCTTCACCTGTACCTCCTCTGCATGGTGCGGAATCATACAAGAGCGGCGCGCAGGATCGCCGCCGCCTCCCAAGGATCGAGGCCGCAGATGGCCATGTCGCTGCCGAGCTCGAAGCCGGCGATCGCCGATCGGCGCGGTGCTATCTCGATGTGCCAGTGGAACGAGCCGCGCAGCTCCGCCGGCGCTGTGTGCAGCCAGAAGTTGAAGGCTCCGCCGGCGGTGGCCGCAGTGGCGGCCAGGGCCCGCTGCAGGCCTTCGGCCATGACCGCCGCATCGGCTTGGCGGAAGTCCGTCTGGTGGTCGGCAGGCGCCAGCCAGAGCTCGCCCGGGAACCGGGGCGCCATTGGCGTCCAGGCGACCAGGGGCCCGTCGAACACGAGGCGCGCCGTGGCGGGGTCGCCGGCCACGTCTGGGGCACGCGCCTCGTCCATGGCGTCGCACAAGACGCAGGTGCCGTAGCGGTTGCGGTGGCGGTCGAAGTTGCCGAGCTCGTCCTGCAGCAGCGGCGGCAGAATGGACGTGGCCAGAAGTTGAGAATGGGGGTGCGCGAGCGAGGCGCCGCCCGCCGCGCCGCGATTGGCGATGATGATGGCCGCCGCGGCGCCATCGCAGAGGGCGACGTCCAGGCGGCGCTGGTACATGACGAGCACGTCCGCCAGCTCTGCCGGCTCCAGGTCTTCGAGCTCCAGTTCGTGGCTGGGAGAGTGGACGATCACCTCGTGGCCCTCAGGGAAGGCCGGGAACTTGTTGGGCACGACGCGCACTCGCCAGCCCGGACCGTCGGGCGCGCTGCCCGGCTCGCGCAGAGCGTCCACCTCGGGCGGTGTCAGGTGCTCGGAGCCGCCGCAGAAGGGGCAGGGGACCGAGGCGCCGCCGAGGTCGGTCGGCCGCAAGCCGCGACCTGGCGCGATCACCGTCCATTTGCCGTTGATCGGGTTGCGGCGCAAGCCGGCCGCGCCGTGTTTTGCCGCCTTGTCGCTCATGGCGTCAGGTTACCAGAAAGGCCTCTGCCCAAGAACGCGGTCACAGCGGCGCCGAGACTGCACGGGGGGTCGCGTTGACCACGGCTTCACCGGATGGCTATACTTCTGCTTCCGAGTACCGGCCAGCGAGCGAGGATCTTGTGAAGCGCACCTATCAGCCCAACACCCGCAAGCGTGCCAAGACGCACGGCTTTCGTAAGCGCATGAGCACCAAGGCCGGACGGTTGGTGATCAAGAGACGGCGGCAGAAGGGGCGCAAGCGTCTTACCGCCTAGTCAGTGGGCGCACGGTGAACAAGCGTTCCCGGCTGTCTCGCTCGAGTGATTTCAAGCGTGTGTATAGGCAGGGAAGCTCGATCGCGTCGCGCTTCCTGGTGCTGTACTCGTTCAGGCGCTCCGCCGAAGTGGCCGCCGATGTCCCGCGACTGGGTCTGTCGGTGTCGAAGAAGTTGGGCGGGGCAGTGACGCGCAACCGCAGCAAACGCCTGCTCCGCGAGGCTTTCCGAGCCCTGCAGGGCAGACTGGCGGAAGGCTACGATTTCGTGTTGATCGCACGACCACCGCTCATCGAGCTCATCGGACGCCAGGAGGCGGGCGAGAAAGGTCTCGTCAGCGCCGCCGTCCTCGAGCTGCTCGAGCGCGCCAAACTGTTGCGAGACGAGGAGCCGCCGGCCCATGCGTAGCCTCCTCGTCGCTCCTATCCGTCTCTACCAGCGCTTCGTCTCGCCCCTGCTGCCGCAGCGCTGCAAGTACTACCCGACCTGCTCGCAGTATGCGGTCGAGGCCATCCGCGTGCACGGGCCGCTGCGCGGTCTGCTCATGAGCGGCTGGCGTTTGCTGCGCTGCAACCCGTTCAGTAACGGCGGCCTCGACCCCGTGCCGCCCAGGCAGGCGTAGCGCTCAGCCATGATCTTCGTCGTCGCCAACGCGTTCACCAACATGTTCCACGTCTTCGAACCTGTGGTGCAGTTCCTGCGCTGGGTCCTCACTGAACTGCACAGCGTGGGCCTGCCCTGGGCAGTGGCCATCATCACGCTCACGGTCATCGTGCGTATCATCTTGTTCCCGCTCACGTACAAGCAGTTCAAGTCGGCGCAGGCCATGCAGGCGTTGCAGCCGCATCTCAAGGAGCTGCAGCGCAAGCACAAGGGCGACAAGCAGAGGCTGCAGCAGGAGACGATGCGTCTCTACCAGGAGAACAAGGTCAACCCCTTCGCCTCCTGCCTGCCCATGCTCCTGCAGCTGCCGGTGTTCATCTGCCTGTACTACGCGATCAAACACTCGCACCAGCTCATGCACGCGGGGTTCCTGTGGATGACGCTCGGCAAGCCTGACCCCTACTACGTGCTGCTCATCATCTACGTGGTCTCTCAGCTCGTCTCCACGGAGCTGATGCTCTCGCCGCAGACCGACCGCCAGCAGAAGATGCTCATGCGCCTCATGCCGCTCTTCTTCGTCTTCATCCTGCGCCGCTTCCCGTCGGGCCTCTTCATCTACTGGATCACGACCAACATCTGGACCGTCGGCCAGCAGCTCATCATCAGACGCAGCATGCCGCCGGTGGTAGTGTCGCCGGCGAGCGCCGGCGGCGACGAGCCGGCCGGGCGGCCGGCGAAGCGCGGCACCACGAGCAGGGGCGGCAAGCCCAAGAAGCAGGGCCGCTTCATGTCGGCCCTCATGGCGGCCCAGGACCAGCGTGAGCAGCAGCTGGCAAGCAGGAGCAAGGCGACCGGCAAGCCGGGCGCCAAGCCGGGGGCCGCGTCGGCCGGCAAGCCGGGCGCCAAGAAGGTCGGCGGCGCGGGCAAGGCGACGAACAAGCCATCACGCGGCGGCGCTTCCGGCGGCCGCCCGGCCAAGAAAGCGAGCGGAAGACAGCATGGACCAAACAAACCCTAGTCTGTCGAACGACGAGCAGGGAGACGATTCCGACCTCGCCACCGTGGCCACGGGAGCGACGATCGAGGAAGCCAAGCTCAAGGCGATCGACCAGCTCCGCAAGATCGCGGCCTATGTCAACGAGGCCGATGTGGACTTCAGGGTGGTGGACGAGGGGGTCAAGGGCGGCTTCCTGGGCATGGGCAAGCGCCAGCCGCGCGTGGAGGCTCACCTGCGTCCCACCGGCGAGCGCGTCGACGGCGACCTGCCGGCCGCGGCCGGCGTGCTGGCGTCGTTTCTCGAGGACGTCGTCGGCCTCATGGGGCTCGAGGTCGGCGTGGAGAGCTCCGAGAACGCCGACGTGGTCAGCGCCGACATCACCGGCGACGACCTGGGTATCCTCATCGGTCGCCACGGCCAGACGCTCGACGCGCTGCAGTATCTCTCGGCGATCGTGGTCAACCACGGGCGCCAGAACCGTCGCCAGGTGCGCGTCGACGCCGAGGGGTATCGTCGCCGGCGCGAAGGGTCGCTCAAGGCGCTGGCCGACCGCACCGCCCAGAAGGTAGCGCGCGGTGCGGCTCAGGTAACGCTGCAGCCGATGACGGCACCGGAGCGTAAGATCATCCACATGCATCTCAAGGACCATGCGCGCGTGCAGACTGCCTCCGAGGGCCAGGAGCCCTACCGCGCCGTGGTCGTCTCGCCGCGGCAGTCGCAGAGCTAGCTCCGGTCCGCGGCAGAGCCCGCGGCACAGCTGCCGAGCCCCCACTTGTGCGCAGCACGTGCGTTCGGGGCGCCGTGCGCGAACACTTCTTGTCCCCGCAAGCCCGTCACTCAAGTAGAATGCACGCAGTGGAGGAGGTGGCGCCGGCAACATCAGGGGCGGGGTCACACAATCACCGAAGGGAAGGAAGAATCTATGCGCAGGTATATGGTGGTGTTCGTCGCGCTTCTGCTACTGGTGGCGCTGGCGGCCGGTGGCTGCGGGTCCAAGAAGAAGAGCAGCAGCACATCCGGCAATCTCACGGCGGATCAGATCTCAGCCAAGGGGCTGGACGCGACCAAGAACCTCAAGAGCGCCGCGTTCGACATGAACATGGCGCTCAACATCAAGGCCGACACGGCCAAGATGAGCAGTCAGTCGACGGCCGCTGTGCTGGCCAAGCCGATCACGCTGACCGGCTCGGGCAACATCTCCAACGAGCAGCCGCAGAAGCTCGATCTCACGCTCAATATCGGTGCCGGCGGCATGACCATCAACGCCGGCATGAAGCTCGACGGCCAGAAGGCCTGGCTCGACGTCATGGACACCTGGTACGAGCTGCCGGCGACGATGATGAGCGCCATCACCGGCGGCGCTTCACCGGCGGCCGGCGCCACACCCGGCAATCTCACCTCGGTGCTCGGTACGCTCGGTGTCGACCCGACCAGCTGGATCAGTGGCCACACACTGCTGGGCACCGAGTCCGTCGGTGGCACAAACTGCTATCACCTCAGTGACACGGTCGATATGGCGGCGCTCTCGCAGAGCCTGGGCACCCTGATGCAGAGTGCCGGCAGCTTGGGCTCCGTGCTGGGCACCAGCACCTCGAGCGCCACCTCGCAGCAGGAGCTCAAGGCGGCCCAGGACGCCGTCAAGCAGCTGCAGACCATACTCAAGGACGTCAAGCTCGAGGCCTGGTATGACACCAGCACCTACGACCTGCACAAGCTCACGGCCCAGGCGACGATGGACTTCGCCGCTGTGCCGGATGCCGCCAAGCAGGGCCTGCAGTCCGGCAGCTTCAGCTTCACGTTGGATCTCTCCAAGTTCGGCGAGTCTGTGACCGTGACCCCGCCGGCCAGCGCCAAGCCGTTCAGTGACCTGATGAGCGGCCTCGGCGGTCTCACGGGCGGCTCTACCACTACCACGCCGTGACCCTCACGACGCGCGGCTCCAGCAGGGCCGGCGTCGAGTAGCAGGACAGATGTGACGAGGGCGGCGGCACCGCACCTGCGGTGCCGCCGCCCTCGTCTTGTTCTCTGCGCGGCGCGGCTGGCCGATCTGCGTAGACTTCTAGCGATCCCAGTCGAAATCGCGCGCCTTGGTCTGCTCCCAGGAGATGCCTTCGTCGTCCGTGCGCTGTCCCATCAGCGACTTGCTGACGATCTCCGGGGCGGGCGCGGCAGGAACGGCCGGCGGCTGCTCGGAGACCGGCTGCTTCAGCGGCTGCTGTGGCGGCTGCGGTCTCTCTGCGGCAGCGGGTGCGGCAGCGCGCGTGATGCGCGCTGGGGCAAGCTGAACGGTGCCGTCGCTGCGCACGCTGGCGTTGGGCTGCAGGTCCGTGCGTTGCTGGTAGCCCCGGTCGCTGAGTCGTATGGTGCCGGTGCCGTCCATGCTGACGCTGTACGTGTACCAACCCATGGACCACAGGAACGTGGCCAGCAAGGCTTCGTCCTGGAGCCCCACGTGCACCGAAGGTATGCCGAGATGCTCGTTGGTCTCGGCGATCTTCCTGGGCACGGTGCTCACGTTGAGCAGGTCGACGCCGCGCTGAAGAAGCGTGAGCGAAGACTGGGCGATGCTGAGCTCGGGCTCGGCCGGCGCCTCTGGGGTCGCCTTGGGCGCGGCGCCGGTTGCCGGTGCGGCCGCAGCCTCGTCGGGCGCGGGGAGCTCCTCAGGTGGCTGTGCCACCTCCAGCGGCGCCTTGGCGGCGGCAGGTCTCGCCGCGCTGCCGGCCTCATACTCCTGAAGGCGCGCTGCCAGCTCCCGCCGCGCGGCCTCGATCTGCGTCACTTGTGACTGCAGACGCGCTATCTCGACATCCTTGTCCTTGAGAGCCTTCCAGAAGGTGTCCGAGTCGGTGCGCGGCGCGCTGGGCCTGGCGGCGGCTGCGCGCTCGGTGGGGTCGGCGGCCGACTCGCCGGTCATCGCCTGGTTGGCTTGGGCGCACAGCGAGCAGACGAGCCGCTCCTCGCCCGCGCCGTCGACGACGCGTTGCGTCCACTCGCCTGCGAGAAGAGTGCGACCGCAGGCGGCACAGGAGAGTTCCGTCACGTCATCTTTGCCGCGACCGAAGAGGCTTCCCCACATGGTGTCTCCAGTTGGTCGGTGTCTGGATGGGGGCCATCCGCTGCAGGAGGAAGCATTGTAGCAGAGGCTCCCGGCGATGGGAACCTGACGCGCCGGCTCGCCTAGCCGGTCGGCCGGCGCACGACCACCGTCTCGCTGACCATGTCGCCGAGCCGCTGGTGGCGGTGCGTGTAGTGGATGTAGAGGCAGTAGGGCAGAAACAGCGGCAGCACCTCGGGCACGCGAGTCAGGCCGCGCACGATGTGCGCCAGCAGCTCGGGACGCTCGCCGTCGAGAGTCACCACGACGAAGCCGAACAGGCGCTTGCCGGGCGTGGTCAACGTCCAGCCCTCGGCGACCACGAAGTACAGCAGCGGCATGATGGTCGCCAAGAGGGTGAACAGCGGTCGCACCGCCGGCAGGATGTGTGCGAGGGAGACAAGGCCGGCCACGATCGCGACCACGATCACCATGTCGACGAGGCCGGCTAGCAGACGAGGGCCGAGCGGCACGCCGACCAGGCCCTCGTTGTCTGACGCAGACGGACTCAGGCTATTCTTCCTCGTCGAAGTCGACGTCGTTGTCCTCGATCTGGGCCAGCACCTCGCACGCTGCGGCCAGATCGTCCTCGTGCACCAGGATGTCGATGGCGCCCATGGTAACCGTGTCGGGGAACACGTCTCCTACTCCGCCGCTGAGCGCGGTCTCGATGCCGGCCGACTCCAGCAGGCCTTTGATGACACTGGCCTGACCGATATCGGTCGCAGTTGTGGCTACGCGGAGTTCCATGGTCGCACCTCGCGGCTCGCGGTCTCCCCGGTCGATAGGGCTGGGCACACCGATTATACCGCGGCTCCCCGGCGCCGTTCGGCGGCGTCGAGGATCTCGCGGGCGCGGGGGCAGTCCTGCTCCCACATGATGTTGGGCGCCCTGGCGACGACCACCGTCCGCGCCTGCCTGTCCTGCGTCACGTCTCCTGAAGCTCGTGCAGGATCTGGACATTGGCCCGATCGGGTCCCTCGCCGGCGAAGCCGGGTACCTCGAGGATGCCGGGGACGTCTGCCAGAGCAGGGTGATTGACGAGGTGGGCGAACGCGTCTCTGCCCAGCATGCCCTCGCCGATGTTCTCGTGACGGTCTCGATTGGAGCCCAGCGGCGTCTTGGAGTCGTTGAGGTGCATCATCGCTAGGCGGTCGCGGCCGGCGGTCGCGGCTAGTTGGGCGAGCATGTCGTCGAGGCCGGCTCTGGTGCGCAGCTCATAGCCGGCCTCGAACAGGTGGGCGCTGTCCAGGCAGAGGCCGACGCGCTGATCGCCGTCGACCGCCTCGATCATGGCGGCCAGCTCCGCGAAGTTGACGCCCATGGTGCCGCCGGCACCGGCCGTGTTCTCGAGCAGCACACGGACGCCCGCGTCGGCGCACTGGTCGAGGGCGCGCAGCAGCGCGGTCCGCACGCGCTCCAGTCCGTCGGCGAAGCCCGCACCCTGGTGCGAGCCGATGTGCGTGACGATGGCGTCGGCGCCGAGCTGTTCGGCCGCCGCCACGGCGCCGACCAGCGAGACCACCGAATTCTCGTAGAAGTCCTCCTTGGCGCTCGCCAGGTTGATGAGGTAGATGGTGTGGATGACCACGAAGCGGATGGGGGACGCGGCGCGGGCCTCCCGGAAGCGCGCCGCGTCCCTCTCCTTGTACACCGTCGGCGCCCAGGTGCGGGGGCTGCCGGCGAAGAACTGAACGGCCTCGCAGCCCAGCTCGACGCCCTGGTCGATGGCCTTCCAGACGCCGCCGCCGGAGCCGACGTGTGCGCCGAAGTACATGACTGCCTCCTTGTGCCGGGCTGCCCCGGCTGCCTACACGAGGTCTCGCGGGATGGTCTTCTCCCATGAGCGGCTGAAGAACTCGCGGCCGCCGTCGAGAACCTTGATCTCGCTGCTGAGGTAGAAGTTCTCCAGGTCGCTGCGCATGACGCAGACGCTCTCTATGTGCACATCCAGGTCGGCCCCGCGGCGCAGGTCGCTGGCGCCCACCGCCTTGACTTGGGCCGAGAGTGGGTCGCCTTCGCGGACGGTGTAGTAGTAGGTGACATGATCCTCGGTCTCGATGCCGTACTTCGGGATGGTGACGAGGCCACCGTCGATCCAGCGGAACTCCAGGGTGGACACGTCGGTGTCCTTGTCCAGAATGACGCGCGAGCCGCCGGAGCCGGCGCCGGTGACCTCCATGTCGAGTGCCGGCGCCTCCTCGGGCTCGGCGAACGGCAGCAGCAGTCCGTCCTCGGGTCGCGGCGGGCGCACCGG
>PMKX01000233.1:0-2380 GCA_003158705.1 Actinomycetota bacterium | reverse complement strand
CTCGAGGGGCGCGGGGTGCTCGTGCCCGTCGCGGTGGGTGAGGTTGAGCAGGTTGCGCGTCACGAGCTTGGAGAGCCCGGTGGGCGCTACGTCGCAGAGGCGCACACACAGCAAGGCGTTCGGCCGGTCGCAGGCCAGCGTGAGCGACACTTCCGGGTGGCCGAGGATCTCGACCGGCTCGGCCAGTGGCGACGAGTCCCACGTGACCGAGAGCCCGTCGTCGCGGCGCTGGTCGCGGGCCCAGTCGCCGGGGGCGCCTTCGGCGCACCAGGCGCCGGCGTCGAGGCCAGTGAGTTGCGCACCCAGGTGCTCGACGCACGTCTCCGGCGCGGGCGCCGCGTCGAGCGTGCCGGCGTTGAGGGAGTACTCCATCTCGACGGGGCGCGACGAGGGCCACACGTCTTCGGCCACCCAGCGCCCGGGCTGCTCGGCGATCACCGGTGCGGGCTCGACGAAGTCCTGCATCCAGACGCGCAGCATGGGCTCGTCCATGATGCCGGTGTCGATGCCCTTCAGCCAGTGGTCCCACCAGCGCAGCGCCTCCTGCAGGAAGCCGATCGCCGGCCCAGGCGTGACCTGCTCGGGCCAAGCATGCGACCAGGGGCCGATGAGCCCCTTGCGCGGCCCCGGCAGCCCTTGTAGAAGACGCATGATCGAGTCGGTGTAGCCGTCCACCCACCCGCCGATGGCATACACGGCGGCGGTGATGGCGGCGTAGTCCTCGCACACCGAGCCCTGCTTCCAGTAGGCGTCGCGGCGCTGATGGCTGAGCCAGATCTCGGTCCAGTCGTAGTCGCGCTCGAGGCGCTCCAGCCACAGCTCGCGCCAGCGCTCGCCCACCACGGCCGGATGTGGCGGCAGCGCCTGGTAATGGAGCATGCTGGCGCCCCAGGGCAGCATGTCGAGGGCGCTCACACAGCCGCCCTTGTAGTGCACGTCGTCGGCGTAGCGGTCGTCGGTGGACATGAGCGTGATGATCGCCTTGAGCGCCGGCGGCCGGCGGGCAGCCACCTGCAGGCTGTTGAACCCGCCCCAGGAGATGCCCGTCATGCCCACGACGCCGGTGCACCACGGCTGCTGCGCTATCCAGGCGATGGCGTCGCAGATGTCCTGCTGCTCCTGGGGCGTGTACTCGTCGAGCAGGATGCCGTCGGAGTCGCCGCTGCCGCGCAAATCGAGGCGCAGGCAGGCGTAGCCGAAGCCGGCCCAGTACGGGTACATCGCGGCGTCACGCACGCAGGTGCCGTCGGTGAGGCGGTAGGGGATGCAGTCGATTATGGCCGGCACCGGCTCGGCGAGGGCGTCGCTGGGCGCCCACAGGCGCGCGCAAAGGCGTGTGCCGTCGGGCAGCGGGATCCAGAGGTATTCGACTTCGTCTACCTTGTGCGGGAACTGCGTTCTGATCTTCATCTGCGGACCTCTCTCGCTCGCCCAGGCTCGCGTCGGCAGAGAGGACTCTACCGGGAGCTTGGAGGGCTGTCGACACTGCCTGCGGGCCGGTATAGCATGCGCCGTAGGCGAGCCGTATCGTCAGCCGTGACCACTGCACGGTCGTACGGTGAGGGGGCTTCTTCCTGCTAGGGGGCACGATGGCAAAGGCGACGACCCACTACTGCGCGACCTGCCCGGCGTTCCATAGGCTGCCGGGGGAGGCCGACAAGGGCACCTGCCAGGCGGCGCCTCCGGTCATCTTCCCCGATCGCGACTTTTTCCGCGGCTCCAACCGCACGCTGCCCTTCGGCGCCTACCCGGCGGTGGGCACCTTTCCCCTGGTCACCGAGACCGACTACTGCATGGCTCACCCGGACAACCGGCGCGAGGTCTGGAGCTAGGAGGGCGACGTGGCTGCGTCTGGCAGGAAGCCGTACGAGAGGCCGCACGTGGAGACGGAGAGCATCTTTGAGACCCTGGGCGCCGCCTGCACGCTCATGAGCGCCAACGATGACTCGGCTTGCGATCCGCGCTGGGGCGGCACTGAGCTTACGTGGGACTCAGGGTAACGATTTGCCCCCCATGATCCGCTAGAGACGCCGCGCCAGGCGGCTCGCGGCGCCGTGCTAAGCGGCCGACGCGTGCCGGCGCCCCCGCTGTGATAGGGTTCGCCGGCATCACCCGCGACCGTCACTGACATCACTTCCAGGAGCGCTGGCTTCGCATGTGCGGCATCTTCGGCTTCACCGGCTCCCCAGACACTGACCTGCTCGGCCGTATGGCGGTCGTGCTCCTGCATCGGGGGCCCGACGATGCCGGCTCGCTCGAACGGCCGCAGGTGAGCCTCGGCCACCGGCGCCTTTCGATCATCGACCGCGCCGGAGGCCGGCAGCCGCTGGCCAACGAGGACGAGACCGTCTGGCTCGTCTACAACGGCGAGATCTACAAC
>PMKX01000089.1:28207-28980 GCA_003158705.1 Actinomycetota bacterium | reverse complement strand
CTCGCAGAAGGCGCTCATGGTGCCCCCCGGCTTGGCCTACGTGGCCGTGTCGGAGAAGGCCTGGAAGGTCGTCGAGCAGTGCGGCACGCCGCGCTTCTACTTCGACTGGGTCGCGGCGCGCAAGAAGATGAGCGGCGACTCGGCCCAGACGCCCTACACGCCGGCGGTCAACCTCATGGTGGCCCAGAACAGGGCCATCGAGCTCATCCGCGAGGAGGGCCTGCAGACGGTGTTCGCGCGCCACCGCATACTCGGTCGCGCCTGCAAAGAGGGCGTCAAGGCCCTCGGCCTGGAGCTCTTCGGCCCCGACGACCCCGAGGCCAACTCGGTCACGGCCGTCAAGGTGCCCGCTGGGGTGGACGGCGGCAAGATCGGCAAGATCGCGCGCGACAAGTACGGCGTGTGGCTGGCCGGCGGCCAGGGGCAGCTCAAGGGCCAGATCTTCCGCTTCGGCCACTGCGGCTACTTCGGCGCCTCGGACATCATCGTCGGTCTCTCGACCGTCGAGATGGTGCTCGCCCAGCTCGGCTACGACGTCAAGTGGGGCGCCTCGGTAGCCGCCGCAGAGCAAGTGTTCGTCAAGAGCGAGGTCCTGCTGTGAGCGACAAGAAGCGAGTGCTCGTCAAGGAGAAGCTGGCGCCTGAGGGCGTCGAGTATCTGCGCTCGGAAGGCTTCGAGGTGGACCTCGGCGTGGACTGGTCGCCGGAGGAGTTCATGGCCAAGGTGGGCGACTACGACGCCCTGGTCATCCGTTCGGCGACCAAGGTCACGGC
>PMKX01000089.1:0-28174 GCA_003158705.1 Actinomycetota bacterium | reverse complement strand
GCGGCCGAGCACACGATCGGCATGATGCTGGCCTGCGCCCGCAACATCCCGCAGGCCCACATGGCCCTCAAAGAAGGCCGCTGGGACCGCTCCAAGTACGGCGGCGTGGAGATCGCCGGCAAGACGCTCGGCATCATCGGCCTGGGGCGCATCGGCTTCCTGGTCGCCGAGCGTGCCAGCGGCCTCAAGATGCGCGTGCTCGCCTTCGACCCGTACGTGCCGGCCGAGCGCTTCCATGAGCTCGGCCTCGAACGGGCCGAGAAGGTCGACGCCATCTACCGCGAGGCCGACTTCATCACCGTGCACCTGCCCAAGAACGCCGACACGCTCGGCTTCGTCGACGACAAGGCCTTCGCCCAGATGAAGGACGGCGTGCGCGTCATCAACGTCGCCCGCGGCGGCATCATCGACGAAGAGGCCCTGGCGCGGGCGATCGAGAGCGGCAAGGTGGCGGCTGCGGCGGTGGACGTATACCCGAGCGAGCCCACTACGGACGACATCCTTTTCAAGTACGACCAAGTGGTGAACACACCGCACCTCGGCGCCTCGACCAAAGAGGCGCAGCTACGCGCCGGCACGCAGGTGGCGGAGCAGGTCGCGCTGGCCCTCAAGGGTCAGTTTGCGCCCAACGCCGTCAACGTGCCGCTCGTGGTCGGCGAGGAGGCCGACGAGCTCATGCCGTACCTCGAGGTCTGCAAGATCCTCGGCAAGATGCTCGTCCAACTCGCCGACGGCCCGGTCGATGCTTGCGAGATCACCTACGAGGGCGTCATCGGCCGCTACGACACGCGCATCCTCACATTGAGCGTGCTGCAGGGGATGCTGGCTGACAAGGTCGAGGGTGAGGTCAACTTCGTCAACGTGCCCCACATCGCCGAGGAGAGAGGCATCTCCGTCAAGGAGGTCAAGCAGCCGGCGGCGGTCGACTTCCTCAACCTCATCACCGTGACCGCCCGCGACGGCGGTGCCAAGCTTGCCGTGGCCGGTACCACGCTGGGACCGCGCCACCAGCCTCGCATCGTCACCGTGTACGGCCAGGCCATCGACCTGGAGCCTGTGGAGCACATGGTGTTCGTGCGTGCCAAGGCGCAGGTGCCGGGCACGTTCGGCAAGATCGGCGGCAAGATGGGCGAGTTCGGCATCAACATCTCGCAGGTCTCGGTAGGCCGTGCCAAGAAGGGCCAGCCCGAGATCATGGGCCTCGCCATCGACGCGCCCATCGGCAAGGAGAAGCTGGCTCAGGTGGTAGACGCCGCCGGGCTCACGGACGCCAAGCTTGTGAATCTCTAGATCCGGCGCTCCCTTGCGCGGCGTGTGCGGGAACGCGTACACTACGCGAACTATGCGTCGTCAGGCGACAAGCGAGCGTGCATCGGAGGGTCCTATCCATGTTGGCCGCCGCGCGCTCGAGCTCGCCCTGCTCCTCCCCCTGCGGGGGGATGCGTAGACACCTGCGGCCGTTCGGCCATCCTTTCGCAGAGATTCCAGGTACTCTCGGATCACAGGCGAGCTGCGCCTGTGGGGGAGTGAGCGACCATGAGTAAGACGAGCATAGACAAGGCCGGCGCTGCCGAGCGTCGCGTCATCATCTTCGACACTACGCTACGCGACGGCGAGCAAGCGCCGGGCGCCAGCCTCAACCAGACCGAGAAGCTCGAGATCGCCCATCAGTTGGCGCGTCTCGGCGTGGATGTCATCGAGGCCGGCTTTCCCATCGCCTCGAAGGGTGACTTCGCCGCCGTCGCGGCGATCGCCAAGCAGGTCGAGGGCGCGCGCATCTGCGGTCTGGCGCGCGCCATCGAGCAGGACGTGCGCGTGTGCTGGGACGCCGTCAAGGGCGCCGCCGTGCCGCGCATCCACACGTTCATCTCGACCAGCGCCATCCACATGAAGTACCAGATCAAGAAGACGCCGGACGAGGTGCGGGCCATCACCCGCGAGATGGTCGGCTTGGCGGTGGCGCTGGCGGCTGGCCACGGCGAGGCCGACGTAGAGTTCAGCGCCATGGACGCCAGCCGCTCGGAGGCTGAGTTCCTGGCCGAGATCCTGGGCATCGCGATCGAGTGTGGGGCGACTACGATCAACATCCCCGACACCGTCGGCTACGCGCTGCCGCTCGAGTGGGGCGACTTCATCCGCGAGCAATACCGGCTCTGCCCGGCGCTGAACAACGTCGTGGTCAGCGTGCACTGTCACAACGATCTCGGCCTGGCGACGGCCAANNATCGGCGAGCGGGCGGGCAACGCCTCGCTCGAGGAGGTCGTCATGGCGCTGCGCACGCGCGGGGCGTACTTCAAGGCCACGACCGGCATCAACACCGAGGAGATCGCCCGCACGAGTCGCATGGTCAGCAACCTGACCGGCTACGTGGTGCAGCCCAACAAGGCGATCGTGGGCCGCAACGCGTTCGCCCACGAGTCGGGCATCCACCAGGCCGGCCTACTGAGCGAGGCGGCCACCTTCGAGATCATGAAGCCCTCCGACGTGGGCCTCGCCGACTCCGACCTGGTGCTGGGCAAGCACTCGGGCCGCCACGCTTTGCGGGCGCGCCTGCAGGAGCTCGGCTGCGAGCTCAACGACAACGAGCTCGACGAGGCCTTCCATCGCTTCAAGGAGCTGGCCGACAAGAAGAAGGAAGTGACCGCGCTCGACCTCGAGGCGCTCGTTGGCGAAGAGATCCGCGAGCGCCAGGACACGTTCGTGATGCAGTCGTATGTGACGCAAGCCGGCTCGGGCATCATCCCGACCAGCCAGGTCGAGGTCGACGTGCGCGGTCGCCGCAAGCGTGGCAAGAGCTTCTCCAGCGGCACCGTCGAGTCGGTCTTCAAAGCCATCGACAATGCCGTGGGCATGAAGGGCAGTCTGGCCGACTACCAGGTGCGGGCCATCACCGCCGGCAAAGACTCGCTGGCCGAGGTGCGCGTGGCCGTGGAGGTCGCCGGCCGGTCGTATCACGGTCAAGCGGTGAGCTACGACGTGATGGAAGCCTCGGCCAAGGCCTACGTGCGCGCCCTCAACAATGCTGCGGCGAAGGGGGAATGATGGGCAGCACCATCATAGAGAAGATCCTCGCCCGCGCCGGGGAGCGCGCGGCGGTGAAGCCCGGTGAGATCGTCGAGGCCAAAGTCGACCTCGCGCTCGCCAACGACATCACGGCACCGATCGCCATAGCCGAGTTCGAGAAGGCGGGCTTCGAGCGTGTGTTCGACCCCGCCAAGGTCGTTCTGGTGCCCGACCACTTCACCCCCAACAAGGACATCAAGGCGGCCGCCCAGTCGAAGATACTGCGCGAGTTCGCCCGCCGTCACGGTCTAGAACACTACTGGGAGGTCGGCCGCGTGGGCATCGAGCACGTGCTGCTGCCCGAGCAGGGCCTCGTGTCACCCGGCGATGTGATCGTCGGCGCCGATTCGCACACGTGCACGTACGGCGCCTTGGCGGCGTTCTCGACCGGTGTGGGGTCCACGGACTTCGCGGCGGCGATGGCCTGGGGCCGCATCTGGCTGCGCGTGCCGGAGTCGATCAAGTTCGTCTACAAGGGGCGGCTCGGCCGGCACGTGGTGGGCAAGGACCTGATCCTGCACACGATCGGTCAGATCGGTGTGGACGGGGCGCTCTACCAGGCGATGGAGTTCACCGGCGAGGCTGTGGCGACGATGAGCATGGAAGGCCGCCTGACCATGTGCAACATGGCCATCGAGGCGGGCGGCAAGTGCGGTGTGGTCGGCTACGACGACACCACCAAGGCCTACCTGGCCGGGCGCGGCAAGCGGCCGGGCACGGTGTTCGCCAGCGACCCGGACGCGCAGTATGCACGGGTGGTGGAAGTGGATGCCGCCGCCGTGCCGCCGACTGTGGCCAAGCCTCATCTGCCTTCAAACACGGCGCCGGCGACGGAGCTGGCCGGCGTCGAGATCGACCAAGTGCTGCTCGGCTCGTGCACCAACGGACGCCTGGAGGACCTGCACCAGGCGGCCGGGGTGCTGCGCGGCCGCACGGTGCATCCGCGGGTACGGCTTGTGGTGCTGCCGGGTAGCCAGCAGGTGTGCCTGGACGCGATAGCCGACGGCACCATGCAGACGCTCATCGAGGCCGGCGCCGCNNTGGGCGGCCACATGGGTGTGCTCGCCGCCGGCGAGCGTGCCGTGGCCACGACCAACCGTAACTTCGTGGGTCGCATGGGGCACGTGGAGAGCGAGGTCTATTTGGCCAACCCGTACGTGGCCGCAGCCTCGGCCGTCGCCGGCCACATAGCGACGCCCGAGATGATCGGCGTGGGGGAGTGAGGGCGGTGGAGATGAAGTTCGAGGGCACGGTGCACAAGTACGGACGCGACGTGGACACCGACGTCATCATCCCGGCGCGCTACCTCAACACGAGCGACGCGGCGGAGCTCGCGAGTCACTGCATGGAGGACAT
Organism: Actinomycetota bacterium; assembly: GCA_003158705.1. Taxonomy (GTDB): domain Bacteria; phylum Actinomycetota; class Thermoleophilia; order UBA2241; family UBA2241; genus FEN-672. Next base: position 23,754 of record PMKX01000089.1, on the reverse strand, counting down.
CGACCCCGAGTTCGTGTGCCGCGTGCGGCCCGGCGACATCATCGTCGCCGACGAGAACTTCGGCTGCGGCAGCTCACGCGAGCACGCGCCGCTGGCCATCAAGACGGCCGGCGTGGCCTGCGTCGTGGCCGCCTCGTTCGCACGCATCTTCTACCGCAACGCCATCAACAGCGGACTGCCGATCGTGGTCTGCCCGCAAGCAGCACGCGAGGCGCAGTCGGGCGACCGGCTGCGGGTCGACCTGACGGCCGGCACGGTGGAGAACGTCACCCGGGGCGCGACCTACGAGGCCGTTGCTCTGCCGGCCTTCATGGAGGAGTTGATCAAGCGCGGCGGTCTGCTGCCGTACGTGAAGGCTCGCCTCGACGAAGGAGCGGCGCGTGGTTAGCGCGCAGGGCAGAGAGGCCGGCAGCGACGCGCCTACGCTCGACGCCGAACGCGCGTATCGCGTGATGCTGTTGCCCGGCGACGGCGTAGGGCCCGAGATCGTCGCCGCCGCCAAGCAAGTGGTGGCGGCGGTCGGCGCGCGCTTCGGCTTCGCCGTCACCTACGAGCAAGGCCTGCTGGGCGGCTGCGCCATCGACGCCATCGGCAAGCCCATGGAGGATGGCTTGGTGGAGCGCTGCCGCGCTTGCGACGCGGTGCTGCTGGGGGCGGTGGGCGGCCCCCGCTGGGACACCACCGACCCGCACAAGCCGCGTCCCGAACAGGGCCTTCTGGACATGCGCAAGCACCTCGAGCTGTTCGCCAATCTGCGGCCTGTGAAGTGCTTCGCCAGCCTGGCCGGCAACAGTTCGCTCAAGCCCGAGGTGATCGCCGGCACGGACATCATGGTCGTGCGTGAGCTCACCGGCGGCGTGTACTTCGGCAAGCGCGAGCGCCGCGCCGACAGCGCCTACGACACGATGGCCTACAGCGAGGCCGAGGTCGAGCGCCTGGTCGAGTACGCGTTCCAGGTGGCGGGCGGCAGACGCAAGCTGGTGCACTCGGTCGACAAGGCCAACGTGCTCGAGTCGTCGCGCCTTTGGCGTGCGGTCGCCACGCGCGTGGCGGAGGCATACCCAGACGTGGAGCTGCGCCACATGCTGGTCGACAACACCGCCATGCAGCTCATCCGCGAGCCGCGCCAGTTCGACGTGATCGCCACTGAGAACCTGTTCGGCGACATCCTGAGCGACGAGGCGGCCATGCTCACCGGCAGTATCGGCATGCTGCCCTCTGCCAGCATCGGCGCCGGCGGCGTCTCGCTGTACGAACCCATCCACGGCTCGGCCCCCGACATCGCCGGTCAGGGTGTCGTCAATCCGTGCGCGACCATCCTCTCAGCGGCGCTGATGCTCGACCTGAGCCTGGGCGAGAGTGCGGCGGCGCGCGCCGTCGAGAGCGCCGTCGAGACGGCGCTCGAGCAGGGCGCGCGCACGGCCGACATCGCCGGCCCCGGCGAGCCGGCGCTGGGCAGCGCCGAGATGACGGCGCGCATCGTGGCCGCCCTTTCGCGTGTCGGGCGCGCCGAGCCGGCCGGTGCAGGGCAGGAGCCGCGATGAGCGGGCAGAACAGGGACACGCAGCCGAACACGGCAGGCTGAGAAAGGCGAGGAGGAACGCGATGCCTATTCCCGAGATGGAGAAGATCTGGATGGACGGTGAGCTTGTGCCCTGGGCGGAGGCAAAGATCCACGTCCTGACGCATGCGCTGCACTACGGCTCCGGGGTCTTCGAAGGCATCCGTTGCTACAAGACCCCCAAAGGCCCGGGAGTCTTCCGTCTGGAGGAGCACCTGAAGCGCCTGGCGCGCTCGGCGAAGCTCTACTATATGCCGGTGCCGTACACGCTCGACCAGCTGTACGATGCCACGTTTGCCGTGATCGAAGCCAACGGTCTCGATGCCTGCTACATCCGGCCGCTCATCTTTCGTGGCTACGGCGAGATGGGTCTGTTCCCCCTGAAGGCGCCGGTCCAGTCGGTCATCGCCGTGTGGCCGTGGGCGGCCTACCTCGGCGAGGAGGGCATCCGGCACGGCATCCGCGCCAAGGTCTCGAGCATCCAGTCGCTCGACCACACGGCCTTGGCCCGCGCCGCCAAGGCGACGGGACACTATCTCAACAGCATCCTTGCCAAGGTCGAGGTCACCAACTCCGGCTACGACGAGGCCATCATGCTCACCGAGCATGGCCACGTCGCCGAAGGCTCGGGCGAGAACATCTTCGTGGTCCGCAAGGGCACGCTCATGACGCCGCCGCCCAGCGACGGCATCCTCGAGGGCATCACGCGCGATGCGGTCATGCAGATGGCCGCCGCCATGGGCATCCCGTGCCAGGAGCGGACGCTGGCGCGCAGCGACCTGGTGATCGCCGACGAGCTCTTCTACACGGGCACGGCGGCCGAGATCGTGCCCATCCGCGAGGTCGACGATCACGAGATCGGCGAGCCCGGCCCCATCACGCGGCGCATCCAAGACCGATTCCGCGCCATCATCGAGGGCCGCGACAAGGAGTTCGGCTACTTCATGGAGTACGCCAGAAGCTGACGGGTGGGTGCCGGCACCGCAGGTGCCGGCGGCCGGCCGCTCACTGCACCCGCGCGGGGAGGACGAGATGAGTGAGGCGAGCGTACAGCTCTACGACACGACCCTCCGCGACGGCATGCAGCAGGAGGGCATGTCGCTCTCGGTCGAGGAGAAGGTGCGCATCGCTCTCAAGCTCGACGAGCTCGGCATCCACTTCATCGAGGGTGGTTTTCCGGCCTCCAACCCCAAGGAGGTCGAGTTCTTCGCGTGCATGGAGCGCGAGCGGCTGACCAATGCCGAGTTGGTCGCCTTCGGCATGACGCGCCGCAAAGGGCTCCGCGCCGAGGACGACCCCGGTCTGCAGGTGTTGACCGACTGCCACCAGCAGACGGTGGCTATCGTCGGCAAGACCTGGGGCCTGCACCTGAGCAAAGTCTTGCACGTGAGCCGCGACGAGAACCTGGCCATGATCGAGGATTCGGTGCGGCTCCTGGTCGGCCGAGGCAAACGGCTCGTCTACGACGCGGAGCACTTCTTCGACGGGTACCACGACGACCCCGAGTATGCCCTGCGGACGCTGGCGGCGGCGGCCGACGCCGGCGCCGCCGCTCTCTGTCTGTGCGACACCAGCGGCGCCACGCTGCCGGGGCAGATAGCTGAGACTGTGCGAGCGGTGGTGGCGCGCTTCTCGGTGCCGGTGGGCGTGCACATCCACAACGACAGCGACTGTGCCGTGGCCGGCAGCCTGGAGGCAGTGGCGGCCGGGGCGCGCCAAGTGCAGGGCACGATCAACGGCTACGGTGAGCGCTGTGGCAACGCCAATCTGGTGAGCATCATCCCGGCGCTGGTGCTCAAGATGGGTCTGCCCGTCATCAGCAGCGAGCAGCTCGAGCGTCTCACTGAGACGGCGCATTTCGTGGCCGGCATCTGCAACGTCGCCCTGTGGGCTCATCAGCCCTACGTGGGCAAGACGGCCTTCGCCCACAAGGGCGGCCTGCACGTGGCCGCCATCGAGGCGGCGCCACAGACCTTCGAGCACGTGGACCCGGCGCAGGTCGGCAACGCCCAGCGCGTGCTCATCTCGGAGCTTTCGGGCAAGGGCGCCGTGTTGCGCAAGGCGCACGAGATCGGTCTTCAGCTCGAGGGCGACGACGAGCGCGTCGCCGGCGTGCTCAAACATCTGAAAGAGCTCGAGCACCGCGGCTACCAGTACGAGGCTGCCGACGCCTCGCTCGAGCTCCTGCTGCGCGACGCGCTCAAGCCGCACAAGCCGCTGTTCCGCTTGGAGAGCTTCCGCGTGATCGTCGAGAAGCGCGAGGATGGCACCACGGTGGTCGAGGCGACCATCAAGGTGCATGTCGGCGGCGAGCGCATCATCAGCACGGCCGAGGGCAACGGACCTGTGAACGCCCTGGACACGGCCCTGCGCCAGGCCATCGTGCGCAAGTATCCGCACCTGGCCGACATCGAGCTGGTGAACTACAAGGTACGCATCCTCGACGAGGCCAAAGGCACAGGCGCCGTCACACGCGTGCTTCTCGACGCCAGTGACGGCGAGGACGTGTGGGGCAGCGTCGGGGTGTCGGAGAACGTCATCGAGGCCAGCTGGCAGGCCCTGGTCGATTCTATCGAGTACGGCATGCTCAAGGGCAGGAAAGCGTGAGCGGGGCCGGGCCGGCAAGCGAGCTGCCTTTCGGACGCGTGTTCGTCGGCGGCGCGGCGCGGCACTGCCGCCGCGACGGCGAGCGGCTTCTGCTGCTCGACCGGCCGGCATACGACCCAGAGGCGCGCGCGGCGGGCGAAGCCGAGCTCGCGCGCGTCCGGGTGCTGGCACCGGTCGAGCCGACCAAGATCGTCGCCGTGGGGCTCAACTACCGCGCCCACGCTGCCGAGCTCGCGATGGACGTCAAGCGTGAGCCGATCCTGTTTCTCAAGCCGCCCTCGTCGGTCATCGGTCCCGGCGCCGCGATCGTGCTGCCGCCGCGTTCGCGACATGTGGACTACGAGGCGGAGCTGGCAGTGGTCGTGGGCCGCCGCTGCAAGGACGTGAGTCCAGAGGCGGCGGCCGGCTTCGTGGCCGGCTACGCGTGCGGCAACGACGTGACGGCGCGCGATCTGCAGGAGCTCGACGGACAGTGGTCGCGCGCCAAGAGCTTCGACACGTTCTGTCCTCTCGGCCCCTGGGTGGTGCCCCAGCCGCCGCCGGCGTCGGCGCGCGTGAGCACCCAGGTGGACGGGACAGAGGTGCAGGCAGGCATCCTCGGCGACATGATCGTCTCGCCACTGGAGCTGCTCGCGTTCGTCAGCTCCGTAATGACGCTTGAGCCGGGTGACGTGATCCTCACGGGCACGCCGGTCGGCGTCGGGCCGCTCGCGGCCGGCCAGACGGTGGTCGTCGCTGTGGAGGGCGCCGGCAGCTTGAGCAACCCGGTGATATGAGCGCTCAGTCACAGCCAAGCTCTCGGTCGCAGGGGGCCGCGGAGAGACGTCTGATGGCGTGGCTGACTGCTCTTGTCGCCGGGGAGGCGGCCGACCTGGGCGACATCGACGACGAGTTCCTGGCTCTCCTGCGCACCGTTTCGCTCGTGGCCTTGGCTGTTTGCCGCGGCGCTCGTCACCCCGCTCTGGACCGTTTCGCGCCTATGGCTTTTGCGACCAGTCAGATGCAGCTGAAGGTGACCGCCCAGACGCTCGCGGCGCTCTCGGCGGTGGGCGTGCCCGCCGTGACCATCAAGGGGCCTGCTCTGGCAGTCCAGCATTGGGGCGACGTGCTCTCGCGACAGTCGGTGGACGTCGACGTGCTCGTGGATTCGGCAGACGTGCCCCGCGCTCGTGCCGCACTAGTGGGCGCCGGGTTCGCTCCCGACTCTCCCGTGCCCGACTGGTACATGCTGCGCTGGCACTACGACCTCCTCTATCGCAGAACACAGCCGCCGTATGTGGGAGTCGAGCTCAAGTGGAACGTGTGCCCACCCTATTTGGGCCACGTGCCGGTGCGCGAGATCTTGGCGGAACCGATAATGGTGGAGTGCGACGGAGTGCCGGTACCCGCTCCACAGGTGTCCTGGCAGCTCATCGCCTGTGCCGTGCACAGCGTTAAGCACTGCTTCAGCTTGAAGCAACTACTCGACATCGCCTTCATCGTTCGTGACATGACGCCAGACGACTGCCAAGCAGCAGTCGCGCGGGCGCGTCGTGCCCGACTGTGGCCGGCGCTGCACTACGGGGTGAGCGTGTCGGCCGCCCGACTCGGCTGGCAGCCGCCGCCTGCTCTTGCCGCGCTACGTCCCTCGCCGCTGCGGGATTGGCCTGTGCGCGCATACCTCCGCGCGCTCCCGCTGACCAATCCCGGCATCGTCAGGGGCTGGCGTATGCATGCCGGCAAGTTCGCAGCGCCCCTGCTGGCCAGCTCGGTCTTGCAGCTACCGTGCGCCATCCCATCCTCGCTCAGCGATCGGCCGAACGTGCTTGCGGCGGTCGGGCGCGGTGTTGCGGCTGCACGGCGGACGGTCAACCGCAGCTCTGATTGACACGAGGCAACAGCCCCTCTGGCAAGGGTCGGCGGCGCCGGGTAGTATCATGGGCCGGTGATGGCTCCGGGATTCGTCCACCTCCACGTTCACAGCGAGTTCTCGCTCCTTGATGGCGCCTGCCGTATCCCAGCCCTGGTGGCCCGCACCAAAGAGCTTGGCATGGACGCCGTCGCGCTCACCGACCACGGCTCGCTGGCCGGCGTCGTGCAGTTCTACGACGCGGCCAAGAAGGCCGGTATCAAGCCCATCCTCGGCTTGGAGCTCTACGTGGTGGACGATCGCCGCGCGCGCGGCGAGGTCAAGGAGCGCTTCTCCCACCTGACGCTTCTGGCCAGCGACATCGCCGGCTACCGGAACCTGGTCAAGCTCTCCACCGCTGCCTACCTGGAAGGCTACTACTACAAGCCGCGCGCCGACTGGGAGTTGCTCACGCAGCACCGCGAGGGCCTCATCTGCCTGAGCGGCTGTATGAGCGGACGCACGGCCCGTCTGCTGGCCGAGGGCAATGAGGGGCAGGCGCTGGTCGAGCTGGAGCGTCTGGTGGGCATCTTCGGCGTCGAGAACACGTTCGTGGAGCTTCAGGACGCCGGCTTGACCGAGCAGCGCGAGGTGCTGCCCAAGCTCGCGGGGCTAGCTACCCGCGCCGGCCTGAGGACCGTGGCCTCTAACGACGTGCACTACTTGCGCCACGAGGATGCTCGCGCCCATGATGCCCTGCTGTGCATCCAGACGCAGAGCAGCCTCGACGACGAGGACCGCCTGCGCTACGGCACGGACGAGCTCTACCTGAAGTCGCCGCAGGAGATGCGCGAGCGCTTCGCCGACTACCCTGAGTCGTGCGACGCCACTATCGAGATAGCCGCACGCTGTGAGGTGGAGCTCGAGTTTGGCGGCCACCAGTTGCCGCGCTTCCCGGTGCCCGAGGGCTATGACGAAGCCGGCTACCTGCGCCATCTCGCCCAGGAGGGCATCGTGCGCCGCTATGGCAAGGATGCGGGAGCGGAGGTGCAGGAGCGGGTCGAGTTCGAGCTCGCGACGATCGATACCATGGGCTTCAGCGCCTACTTCCTCATCGTCTGGGACTTCGTCAAGTTCGCCAAGGACGCCGGCATCGCTGTGGGGCCCGGACGCGGTTCGGCGGCCGGCAGCATCGTCTCCTACGCGCTGGGCATCACCGACCTGGACCCACTCAAGTACGATCTGCTCTTCGAACGCTTTCTCAACCCGGGCCGCAAGTCGATGCCGGACATCGACATGGACTTCTCGGTGGCGCGCCGGGACGAGGTGATCCAGTACGTGGCCGACAAGTACGGCCGCGATCGGGTCGCACAGATCATCACCTTCGGCACCCTGGCGGCGCGCGCTGCCACGCGCGACGCCGCCCGCGTGATGGGCCTGCCCTACATCGTCGGCGACCGCATCGCCAAGATGATCCCCGAGCAGGCGCCGCCGGCCACGTTCGACCAGGCCCTGGCGGCAGGATCCGAGCTGCGTCAGGCCTACGACAGCGAGCCGCAGGTGAAGGATGTCGTCGACCTGGCGCGCGCCCTGGAGGGTCTGCGCCGCAACGACTCCATCCACGCGGCCGGTGTGGTCATCAGCGACCGGCCGCTCACCGACTACGTGCCCTTGCAGCAGAAGGGCGACGCCGAGCTCGTCACCCAATTCGATATGGGCGACGTCGCCCGTCTCGGCCTGCTCAAGATGGACTTTCTCGGTCTGCGCAACCTGGACGTGATCGAAGCCGCCTTGGTGCTCATCGAGAAGAGCCACGGGCTGTGTCTGGAGATCGACCGCCTGCCGATGGACGATGCCGCCACGTACGACATGCTGGCCCGGGGCGATGCCACCGGCGTCTTCCAGTTCGAGAGCGGCGGTATGCGCGAGGCCCTGCGCGAGGTGGGCGTGACGCAGTTCGACGACCTGATCGCCATCGTCGCCCTCTACCGGCCAGGGCCCATGCAGTACATCTCGGCCTACGCGCGCGGCAAGCGCGACCCTGCCTCCATCGTCTATGAGCATGAGAGCCTGCGCCCCATCCTCGAGCCGACCCATGGGGTGACGATCTACCAGGAGCAGTACATGGCTATCGCCCGCCGGGTGGGCGGATTCTCCCCAGCGCAGGCCGACGACCTGCGCAAGGCGATCAGCAAGAAGGACAAGAAGTTGATGGCGAGCCTGCGTGAGCCGCTGATGAAGGGTCTGCGGGCCAGCGGCGTCCCCGACGCTGTGGCACGCAAGCTCTGGAGCCAGTTCGAGGCTACCGGCGACTACTCGTTCAACAAGAGCCACGCCGCCTGCTACGCCCTGATCAGCTATCGGACCGCCTACCTGAAGGCGAACTTCGCGGTCGAATACATGGCGGCCGTCATCTCCAGCGTGATGAACACCAAGGACAAGGTGCCGTTCTACGTCAACCAGTGTCACGAGATGGGCATCAAGGTGCTGCCGCCGGACGTGAACGAGAGCGACGTGGGTTTCACCGTGGTCGAAGACAAGATTCGTTTTGGGCTCAACGCCGTCAAGGGCGTGGGCAGGGGAGCCATCGAGGCGATCATCGCCGCTCGTGGCGACAAGCCGTTCACGTCGCTGCACGAGTTCTGTGCCCGGGTCGATTCGAGCGTGGCCAACCGGCGAACGCTGGAGGCGCTCATCAAGTGCGGCGCCTTCGACTCCACCGGCGACACGCGCAAAGGCATGCTGGAGGCGCTGCCGGCGGCGTCCGCCGCCGGCGATCGCCGGCGCAGAGCCGCCGCGATCGGCCAGATCGACATGTTCGACGGGGGAGACGCGTCCGGGCCGGCTCAGCACGGGCCGATCGGCGCGGACGAGTACCCGCCCGACGTGCGTCTGCGCCTCGAGAAGGAGGCCTTGGGCCTCTACGTCTCGGCTCATCCACTCCAGGATCTGCGCGACCAGTTGCGCCAGGAAGTGGACACCAACGTGGGCGCCCTGGCCGAGAGCGCCGACGGGACGGTGCTGTGGACGGGCGGCATCATCTCCAACCTGCAGCGCAAAGCGACCAGGAGCGGCGGCATCATGCTCGTCTTTCGGCTCGACGACGTGGACGGCGGCTGCGAGGTGGTCGTCTTCAGCAAGGTGGCCGAGCAGTATCGCGACCTGCTGGTAGAAGACGCCATCGTCAAGGTCAAGGGTCGCATCGACCGCAAGAGCCAGGACGACGTGAAGCTGGTCGCCATGGAGGTACGCCCCTTCGGCGGCGTCAGCGAGTCGCGTCCGCTGACGGTGGTCATCGACGCTGAGCGGGTGCGGCCCAGCCTCTTGGACGAGCTCAAGGAGATTTTGGCCGGCTTCCCGGGCCGTGTACCGGTCGTGCTGCAGATGGTCACTGCCGAGACGCGGGCGCGGCTGCAGGTCGGCGACGACCTGCGCGTGGCGCCCGCCACAGGTCTGTACGCCGAGCTCAAGGCACTGCTCGGTGAGAGCTGCATCCAGATCGGCCTCTGAGGCGCCCCCGCCTTTCGTGGCAGGCGGCCTTCCCATACACTGAACGTGGCGTTCGCGGCGGCCTTCTGGCCGTCGGGGTCTGGAGGGTGCGACGATGATTCCTGAGGGCATGCGCGACGTGCTGCCTGCTGAGGTGGCGGAAGTCCACGCGATCGAGGAAGTCCTGCGGCGCCGCTTCGCGTGCTTCGGCTACGGCGAGGTGCGCACGCCCACGGTCGAGTTCGCCGAGATGCTGCAGCGTGCCGGCGACGACACTCTGGGCGCCGGTCTGCGCCTCTTCGACGAGCAGGGTCGGGAGCTCATGCTGCGCACCGACATGACCGTGCCCGTGGCGCGTCTGGCGGCCACGCGCTTTCGCGACAAGCCGCTGCCGCTGCGTTTCTGCTACGTGGCCGACTCGTTTCGGCCGCTCGCCGTGCGTCGTGGCCAGCACGGCGAGTTCTCTCAGGCAGGGGCGGAGCTACTGGGTCTGGGCACGGAGGCTACCGACGCCGAGATCGTGACCCTTCTGTGCGACGTGCTTGCCGCCAGCGGCTTGCCGGAGTTCCGCGTGAGTCTCGGCACCACGGCGTTCCACACCGCCCTGGTCGCCTCGTTGCAGCTGACGCCCGCGGACGCCGAGGCCACGCTCGAGGCTCTGGCCGAACGCGACTACCCGTTGCTCGAGACGATCGTGGCCAACGCCGGCCTGGGCGACGACGCACGCCGGGCCTTGGAGAAGAGCCTTGAGCAAGCCGGCGGTCGAGAGTCGCTGACCCAGGCGCGACGTCTGGCCACGACCAGCGGCATGGAGGCGGCTCTCGACCATCTGCAGGCGGTGCGCGACTTGGTCAGCGAATCCGGCTTCGGCGACCGTCTCATCTTCGACCTTGGTCTGCACCAGGATCTGCGTTACTACGGCGGGTTGGTTTTCGAGGCCTACGCCCCTGGGGTGGGCTTGCCGATCGCCTCAGGGGGGCGGTACGACGGTCTGATGGCACGTTTCGATTGGCAGATCCCGGCGGTCGGCTGTGCGATCGGCCTCGACCGCCTGCATGAGGCGCTGGTCGAGGCCGGCGTGTCTCTGGCGGAGGAGCTGCCGCTGGCCTTCGCCGGCGGCCTGGAGGAGCCGGAGCGAGCGGCTGAGCTGCGCCGCGCCGGCATCGCCGTAGCGGCCCTGCCGGCGGGCAAGCAGTCACTCTCGCCGCCTTCACTCGAACGCGGCGAAGGGCAGTACCACCTCGAACTGGCAGACGGGCGAGACGTGCGCGGCTCTTGGCATCAAGTCCTGCGCGCCTTGGGAGTCTCATGAGCCTGCGACTGGCGCTCTCGGGCGGCGCCGGTTGGGCCTCCTCTGTGGACCTTCTGGCAGCCGTTGGGCTGCCCGTGGAGCCGCTGCGCGGTGCGCACGGACGGCCTCTGTGTACGCTCGACGACGGCACCACCGTCATGACCCTGAGGCCGCGCGACGTCCCCGTGTACGTAGAGTCCGGGGTCGCCGACCTCGGACTGGTCGGCAAGGACGTGCTGCTGGAGCAAGGCCGAGACGTGTGTGAGCTCTTTGATCTGCGCCTGGCGGCGGGTCGGCTCATGTTCGCGGCAACCCGCGGTGCGGAGGCGCGCACGCGTCGGCTCGGCCGGCTGCGCGTGGCGACCCCGTATCCACGCGCCGCGCGGCGGCACTTCGAGCGCAGCGGGCGTCAGGCCGAGATCGTGCCCGTATACGACGCGCCCGAGATGGGCGCTGCCGCGGGATTGGCCGACGGTGTCGTCAGCCTGGTGAGGAGCGGCGCCGCGCTACGCGCGGGCGGCCTCATCGAGCGTGAGGAGATCGCTCGCTGCAGCCTGCGCCTGGTGGCCAACCGTGCCGCCCGTGTACTGCTCGGCGACGAGATCGGCGCTCTCGTGGAGCGCCTGCGGGCGGTGGTCGAGGCCCCATGAGGCGCTTGACTCTGACGGGCGATCCGGCCGCCGTAGTGGAGGCTCTGCGCGCCTTTGCGCCGCCTGCCGAAGAAGTGCGTGCTGCCGTCGCCGACATCCTGGCCGATGTGCGGGCGCGCGGTGACGTCGCCGTGCGCGCCCAGAGCCTGCGTCTCGACGGCGTCCATCTTCCTGCGGCCTACGCCGTGTCCGCGCAGGCCATGAGCCAGGCGCTGGCCGCTATGCGCCCCGAGACACGTGAGGCCCTGTCGCAGGCGGCCGCCAATCTGCGCGCCTATCACGAGCGCGAGAACACTGCCGGCCGCTGGCGTCTGACGTTGCCGGCCGGGCAGGTCGTCGGCCAGGAAGTGGTCCCGCTGGCGGTGGCCGGCCTGTACGTGCCCGGTGGCCTCGCCGACTACCCATCTTCGGTGCTGATGACAGTCGTTCCCGCGCAGGTGGCCGGCGTGGGCCGTGTGGTGGTTTGCTCGCCGCCGCGACCTGACGGGGGTGTGGCGCCCGGCGTCGCCGCTGCCTGCGCCCTGCTGGGCGTCGGTGACCTCCTGCCCATCGGGGGCGCCCAGGCGGTAGCCGCTATGGCCGTGGGCACGGCCACGGTGCCGCGCTGCGACGTCATCGTCGGCCCCGGCAACGCCTATGTGACCGAGGCCAAGCGCCAGGTGATGGGGGAGGTCGCCATCGACGGCTTGGCGGGGCCGAGCGAGGTGCTCATTGTCGCCGACGAGCACGCTGACCCGGCCTGGCTGGCCGCCGACCTGCTGGCCCAGGCCGAGCACGGCGCCGGCGCCATGGCGGCCCTGCTCGATGTCGGTGGCAACCTCGGCGACGTCGTCGCTCTCGAGGTCGATCGCTTGGCGAGCGAGGTAGGCATCGCGGCCGACAACGTGGCCGTGGTCGCCTGCCCGGACACGGGTACGGCTTTGGCGCTGGTCAATGCGTTCGCGCCCGAGCATCTCGAGCTGCACGTATCTGGCGCCAGCGAGCTCGTGCCGGCCATACGCAACGCCGGCGCCATCTTTGTCGGCCCTTACACGGCCACGGCGTTCGCCGACTATGTGGCCGGCACCAACCACGTGCTGCCCACCGGTGGCGCGGCGCGCTTCGCTCAGGGGCTCTCGGTGGTCGATTTCCAGAAGCGCATCAGTGTGGTAGAACTCGACCGCAGTGCAGCTTGCGCGCTGGCGCTGCATGTGGCGGCCATCGCCGAAGACGAAGGACTGCGCTCGCACGCCCGCTCGGCGATGCTGCGCACCGAATGAGGAGTGACATGGACCCACGTCGCGCAGAAGTACGCCGGTCCACTACCGAGACAAAGATCGAACTGGCCCTCGACCTCGACGGGACGGGGAGGGCCGAGGTGCAGACGGGCATCGGCTTCCTCGACCACATGCTCGAGCTCTTCGCCCACCATGGCGGCTTCGACCTGACCGTGCATGCCCAGGGTGACCTGGACGTCGACGGCCACCATACGGTGGAGGACATCGGCTTGGCCCTGGGCCAAGCGCTGCGCGACGCGTTGGGCGAACGTCGCGGTATTCGGCGCTACGGCTCGTGCGTGCTACCCATGGACGAGGCGCTGGCGCTGGTGGCCATCGATCTCTCGGGACGACCTCACCTGCAGCACGATCTGGCGCTCTCGGGAGCGCGAGTGGGCGAGTTCGACGCCGACCTCACGGCGCACTTCTTCCGCTCGCTGGTCAACCAGTCAGGCATGACGTTGCACATCCGCGTGCTCAGCGGAGACGACGCGCACCATGTCGTGGAGGCGGTCTTCAAGGGCGTGGCCAGAGCGCTGGCCGTGGCCTGCGAACGGCACGGCGATCCTGACGTGGTGCCGTCCACCAAGGGCACGCTGTAAGCCGCCTTCCCATGCCTGCGCCTGAGATCGCCGTCGTCGACTGCGACATGGGCAACCTGGCCAGTGTCGCCAAAGCCTTGGAGCGTTCCGGCGCTCGCGTGCGCGTCACGCGAGACGCCGCCGCGCTGCGCAGCGCGGCCGGCGTGGTCTTGCCCGGCGTGGGCGCTTTTCAGCACGGCGCCACTCGACTTGCCGAGTCGGGGCTCGGCGAGGCCGTGTTGGCACAGATCGCCGCCGGCGTGCCGTTCCTGGGCGTGTGCCTCGGCATGCAGCTGCTCTTCGAGGGTAGCAGCGAGGGCGACCCGCAAGCCGGTCTGGGCGTCTTCGCCGGCACGGTCGAGCGCCTCGAGACGAGCCTGAAGGTGCCGCACATCGGTTGGAACGAGGTGCGCTGGCTGCCGGCCGGGAAGGCCATGGCGGCCGAGCTGCCACAGCCGGCTTCGCTCTACTTCGTGCACTCGTATGCCGCGCGACCGGCCGACCGTAGCATCGTGGCGGCGGTCGCCGACTACGGCGGCGAGGTGGTGGCGGCGGTCGCGCGCGACAACGTGTGGGCTGTGCAGTTCCACCCTGAGAAGAGTTCCGCCGTCGGTCTGCGTCTGCTGGCCAACTTCGTGCGCAGCGTGGGCGGGGAGACGACGGGAGCGTGATCCTCTACCCGGCTATCGATATCCAGGCCGGCAAGGCCGTGCGCCTGCGCCGAGGCGACTTCGACCAGGCGACGGTCTTCGGCCAGGACCCGGTGCGCCTGGCGCTGGAGTGGCAGGCGCAAGGCGCCGAGGCGCTGCATGTCGTCGACCTTGACGCGGCGCGCACCGGGGAGCTCGTCAACTTCGCGACGGTCGCCGCGATCGTCGCGGCAGTGCGGATCCCGGTGCAGTACGGCGGCGGGATCCGCACGCAGGACAACCTCGCTTTGGTGGCCGATACTGGGGTGCGCTGGGCGGTGCTGGGCACGGCGGCGGCCACCGGCGGCGACCTGCTCGAGACGGCCATCAAGGTGCTTGGCGACCGGCTGGTCGTGGGCGTGGATTGTGACGAGGGCATGGTAGCTACGCATGGTTGGCAGCAGCGCTCGCAGATGAGCGCCCAGCGCTTCTTGCATCACCTGGAGGAGTGCGGTGCGCAGCGCGTCGTCTACACCGACGTGGCCCGCGACGGCATGCTCGGCGGCCCCAACCTGGAGCAGCTCGAGGAACTGGCCGCAGCGGTCAAGCTGACCATGGTGCTCTCCGGTGGCGTGGCTCGCCTCGACGATCTTCGCCGGCTGCGCCGACTCTCGGTCCCCACTGTGGATGGGGTCATCGTCGGGCGGGCGCTGTACGAGAAGGTTTTCACGCTGGCTGAGGCCACGGCGGTGCTGCGGTAGTGCTCAGCAAGCGCATCATCCCGTGTCTCGACGTGCGCGACGGCAGGGTCGTGAAGGGGGTCAACTTCGTAGGCCTGCGCGACGCCGGCGACCCTGTGGAGCTGGCGGCGCGCTACGACCACGAGGGCGCCGACGAGCTCGTGTTTCTCGACATCACGGCCTCCCATGAGCGCCGTGAGATCATCGTAGAGCTGGCGACGCGCTGCGCCGAACGGGTGTTCATCCCGTTCACCATCGGCGGCGGTCTGCGCTCCGTCGAGGATGTGCGCCGGGTCCTGGCGGCCGGCGCCGACAAGGTGACCGTCAACACGGCCGCCGTCGAGGACCCGCAGTTGCTGCGCCGCTGCGCCGCGCGCTTCGGCTCGCAGTGCATGGTGCTGGCGCTGGACGCCAAGCGGCGCCCGACGGACACGGCGGGCTGGGAGGTCTACGTGCACGGCGGGCGCACACCCACCGACCTCGATGTCGAGGAATGGGCGGTGCGCGCGACCGAACTCGGTGCCGGCGAGATCATGCTCACCAGCATGGATCGTGACGGCACCCTGGACGGCTATGACCTTGAGCTCACGCGCACCATCGCGCGGGCAGTGGATGTGCCGGTCATCGCCTCGGGCGGTGTGGGTACGCTCGCGCATCTCGCTGAAGGCCTTCTGGAGGGTGAGGCCGACGCCGTGCTGGCGGCCTCGATCTTCCACTTCGGCACGTACACGATCGCGGCGGCCAAGGAGTACCTGGCCGGCCGCGGGGTCCGCGTGCGGCCCATCGCTGCCGGACCCGGAGGTGCGCCGCCGGACAGCGAGCGGCTGCCGGGAGGATCGCCGGCGTGACCGAGCAGCAGCGCATCGATCTCGCCACGCTCACGCCGGTCGAGTCGCTGCGCTTGACTGCTGCGGTGGCGTCGGCGCACCTCATGTGCTTTCCCACCGACACCGTGTACGGGGTCGGGGGAGTACTGGACCCGGCGGTCGGCCGCGCCATCCAGGCCGCCAAAGGGCGTGCCGCCGACAAACCGTTGCAGGTCGTGTTCCCGACGCGAGAGGTGCTCTTGGCCAGCATCACCGTCGGCGGCCGCCTGCGCGATGCGTTCTATCGTTTGCTGCCAGGGCCGGTGACGCTCGTGATCCCCTATCCGGAGGACTTCGCCTATCCGCCGCCGGGCGAGGTGACGCACGTGAACACCTCGGTCCTGGGCTTGCGGCGGCGCGAGGGCGTCGTGCGCACGCTGGGCGTGCGCGTGCCGCGCTGGTCTGCCGCCGCGCGTCTACTGGCGACTCTGCCGTATCCGCTGATCGCTTCCAGCGCCAATCCGAGCGGCGCCGAGGATGAGGTCAGGTCGCTTGAGGAGGTCGACGCCGGTGTGCTGGCCGCCTGCGACCTGCTGCTGGATGGCGGCCCCGCCGACGGTCGCGCCTCCACGGTCCTCGATCTCAGCCGCTACGAAGAGGGAGGAGGTTGGCAGATCATGCGGGCGGGGGAGTGGGGCGAGTCTGAGATCGCCGAGATGCTCACCCGCCGGCGCGACGATCTGCCCACACCATGACGACGCTCGAGATGTATCAGGTCGATGTGTTCACCGACCGGCCGCTGGCCGGGAATCCTTTGGCGGTGTTCCCGCATGCCGAAGGCCTCAGCGAGGAACAGATGCAGGCCATCGCCAGGGAGATGAACCTCTCCGAGACGACGTTTGTCACGCCGCCCGAAAGCGGCGGCGATGCGCGCGTGCGCATCTTCACGCCGGAGACCGAGCTGCCCTTTGCCGGCCACCCGAGTGTGGGCACCGCTTGCATGTTGGTGCGGCTCGGGCAGGTCGCCGTGCAGGAGTCGCTCACGCGCGTCGTCCTTGAGCTCGGCGTAGGGCCCACCGCGGTCGACGTTTGGGTGCACGGCGGGGTGCCCACGGGTGCCGCCGTGCACCAGGGGCCGCCGNNCTCGACCTGCTGCCTGAGTTCGAGAGCCGGTACGCGGAGCTGTATCCGTGTGCCTTGACCGGCCACGATGAGCCCTACGCGGAGGCGCGCTGCTTCTCTCCGGCCGCCGGTATCGTCGAAGACCCGGCGACCGGCAGCGCCGCCGGCCCGCTGGCGGCCTACCTCGCCCGCGCGGGCCTTCTGGCGCCAGGCGAGTCCCGCGTGCTTGCTCAGGGCGACTACATGGGCCGGCCCAGTCGTCTGCACCTCTCGGTGAGCGCGGCCGACGGCCGTCTGGTCGACGTGGTCGTCGGCGGTGGGGTGGTGCCCATCATGCAGGGTGAGCTCACCCTGTGACCGCGGCCTGCCTCCGGGCGCTCTGGTAGAATCGGAGACCCTTGCTAAAGCCAGGAGGTCAGCTGCCGTGAAGATCGCCGCCGGCGCGGATCACGCCGGATTCGCACTCAAGCAAGCCGTCGTCAAATGGCTGCGTTCGCGGGGTCATGAGGTGATGGACTTCGGCACGACGTCGGCCGACGCCGTGGACTACCCGCACTACGCCCATCTCGTGGCCGATGCTGTGAGCACGGGCGCCGCCGAACGCGGGCTGCTCGTGTGCGGCACCGGTCTGGGCATGTGCATGACGGCCAATCGCCACGTAGGCGTGAGGGCGGCCGACTGTCTGACGCCCTACCTGGCCGAGATGTCGCGCCGCCACAACGATGCCAACGTGCTCTGTCTGGGTGGTCGTGTGCTTTCCGTCGACGAGGCGCTGGCCATCGCCGAGGTGTGGATGGCGACGCCGTTCGAGGGCGGTCGTCACGAGCACCGCGTCGAGCAGATCGACGAGGTGGNNGCCGTGCTCGAGGCCACCGGGTCGGTGCTCACCAACAAGTACGCCGAAGGTCTGCCCGGCGCGCGCTACTACGGCGGCTGCGAGATCGTCGACCGTGTTGAGACACTGGCAATCGAGCGCGCTCGCGAGCTGTTCGGCGCCGAGCATGTGAACGTGCAGCCGCACTCAGGCTCTTCAGCCAACCTGGCCGTGTACTTCGCCTTTCTGCAGCCGGGTGACACGCTGCTGGCCATGGAGCTTGCCCACGGCGGCCACCTCACGCACGGCCTGGCGATCAACTTCTCCGGCTCCCTCTACCACGTGGTGCCCTATCACGTGCGCCGCGACAGCGAGACGATCGACTACGACGAGGTGCGGGAGCTGGCGCGCCGCCATCGCCCGAAGATGATCGTCTGCGGCGCCAGCGCCTATCCGCGCATCATCGACTTCGCCGCCTTTCGCGAGATCGCCGACGAGGTCGGCGCCCTGCTCATGGTCGACATGGCTCACATTGCTGGGCTGGTGGCGGCCGGCGTGCACCCCAACCCGGTGCCGGTGGCCGACGTCGTCACCAGCACCACACACAAGACGCTCACCGGCCCGCGGGCCGGCCTCATCCTGTGCCGGGAGCGCTACGGCAAGGCCATCGATCGGGCCGTGTTCCCGGGCATGCAGGGCGGGCCGCTGGCGCATGTGATCGCCGCCAAGGCGGCGTGCTTCAAGATCGCGCAGTCGGAGGAGTTCCGCTCTCTGCAGCGCCAGGTGGTCGCCAACGCGGCCGCTCTGGCGGCCACGCTGGCGGACGGCGGCCTGCGTCTGGTCTCCGGCGGCACGGACGTGCACCTGGCACTCGTGGACCTGCGCGACAAGGACATCACCGGCCTGGCCTGCCAAGACCTGCTCGAGAAGGTCAACATCACCGCCAACCGGAACGTCGTGCCCTTCGAGGACAAAGCTATGAGCGTGACGAGCGGCATCCGCGTCGGGTCGCCGGCCGTCTCGACGCGCGGATTCATGGAGCCCGAGATGCGTCAGACGGGCGAGTTCATCCTCAGGGCCATCGCGGCGCGCGACGACGAGGCGAAGCTTGCCCAGATCCGCCAGGACGTCGTCGAGCTCCTGGCCCGCTTCCCACTCTACGAGTTCCTGTGAGCCCTGTGCCGCCCAAGAAGAAGCAGGCACGCAAGAGCGCCGGCTCGGCCGCCGATAGGCCGGCGCCGCCCGCGCGCCCGAGCTGGAACCAGTACTTCCTGCAGCTCGCCCGCCAGGCGGCCACGCGCTCCACATGTCTGCGCCGGCAGGTCGGGGCGGTCATCGTGCGCGACAAACGTGTTCTGGCCACGGGCTACAACGGCGCCCCGCGCGGCATCGCCCACTGCCTCGACGTAGGCTGTCTGCGCGACGAGCTCGGCATCCCCTCTGCCGAACGGGTGGAGCTCTGCCGCGCCATCCACGCNNCCACGCCGAGCAGAACGCGATCATCCAGGCGGCCGTACACGGCGTGGCGCTCGACGGCGCGACGCTCTACACCACGCTCCAGCCTTGCGTGCTGTGCGCCAAGATGCTCATCAACTGCGGCATCAAGGAGATCTACTTCAGCGAAGGCTACCCGGACGAGCTCTCGCAGACCATGTTCGCCGAGGCCGGCGTAGAGATCCGTCAGGAGAGCACCCCATAGACCACGTGTTCGATCTGTCGCCAGCGGTGCAGACCGCGGTCCTCGGCTTCCTGTTCGCGGCCAGCCTGGTCTACATACTGACCCCTCTGGTGACGAGGATCGCCCAGCGGTCCGGAGTCGTGGACACGCCCACCGACGAGCGGCGCATGCATCTGTACGCGACGCCGCTGCTCGGCGGGCTGGCCATCTACTTCGGCGTCCTGATCCCCTCGGTGGTGCTCGTGCCGGTCTTCGACAATGCCGCCAAGGGCATCGTCATCGGCGGCACGGTGGTGACCCTCGTCGGGCTGCTCGACGACCTCATCGATATCGCCCCTCTGCTCAAGTTCCTCGGCCAGCTCGTGGCGATCGCCGTGGCCGTCTACTTCGACCTGCGCGTGACGCGCCTGAGCGTCCCCTTCACGGACGTGGTCTACCACCTGCCGGAGTGGCTCTCCATCCTCTTCACCTTCGTCTGGGTAGCGGCGATCATCAACATGGTCAACTTCATCGACGGCCTCGACGGTCTGGCCGCCGGCGTCTGCGGCATCTCGGCTCTCACCTTCAGCGTCGTGGCGCTCTCCATCGACCGCACCTCCATGGCCGTGATCTGTGCGGTGCTGGGCGGCGCCACATTCGCGTTCCTGCGCTTCAACTTTCACCCTGCCAGCATCTTCATGGGCGACGCCGGCTCCATGCTTTTGGGCTTCGTGCTCGGTGCGATCAGCGTGCAGAGCCTGATGAAGACGGCCGCTACGGTGGCCCTCGTCCTGCCGCTGCTCGTGCTCGGCGTGCCCTTCGTCGACCTCTTCCTGATCGTCTTTCGCCGCTGGCGGCGCCGGGTGCCCTTCTACGCCGCTGGCCAGGACCACGTGCATCACGACCTTGTGCTCATGGCCGGCTTCTCGCAGCGCAAGAGTGTGCTGCTCCTGTATGGGTGGTGTCTGCTGCTCAATGGGCTGGCGATCGCCATGACGCAGGGCTCGCGGCCGGCCATCGCCGTTCTCGGCGTGGGCTCGGCGGTCGCCACTGCCTATATGGCACGGCTGCTCAGCCACTATCGCGCCGCGGAGCGCGACGGCGGCTCGCCGCCCGGCGGGGGCGGTCCGCCGCCGCCGGCGGGGGGGCCAGGGGCCGAGCCTCTGACCTAGCTTCCCGCTTCGCAACGGGTGGCCTCGCCAGGGCGAGGCCGTTGTACATGGTGGATGATGGAGGCCGCCAGCACGCGCCGACATGTGCGCTGAGCCTCGTTGTCGGGTCTCACGAAGGTAGGTATACTGTGCCGCGCATATCGCCGGGCAAGTGGGGCAACGGCAAGGGGAGGCGCGGTTCGCCGGCCTCAGGAGAGGCCATCGCGCTTCTCGTTCTCGCCGGCGTCCTCCTCGGTATGGGCGCTGGTGCGGGGCTCGATTTCGTCATCAAGACGTTCCCGCTCTGTACGGTCATCGGCGTGTTCGTCGGCTTTGCGCTTGCCCTTTACGCGGTGTACCAGGAGACGAAGTAGATGCGACGGCCAGCCGGAGGTTGAGATCACGCAGCGAGTCCTCCCACCTAGTGTGATCGTGGTGGCCGTTGCCGTGTGCGCCGGCGTGGCCGGCGTGCTTGGCCGGCCCGTTTGGGCAGCCGCCGTGGGGGCCGGCCTCGTGCTGTCCACCTGGCTCCTCGACACGCTGGCCTGGCGTCAGGCCGATGCGCGCCGCGGCCTTGCCCTCGACCTCGCACTCGGCGGGCTCATCGTCCGTCTGGCCGTGTCGCTCGGGGCGCTGGTGGCCATCGGCCTGTTCGCGCGCCCGGCCTTTGCCACGGCGGCCCTGTCGTTCGTGGCTGCCTTCACCGCGTACTTGCCGTTGCGCACCGTCGCGCTCATCCGCCTGGGCACCCACCGCGAGGTGCACACGTGAAGCTCAAGCGCCTCATGTGGGTCGTCATCATCGTGGGCGTGCTGGTGGGCCTTTTCCTCCTCCCAGGCGGGGCCAAGAGTCAAGTGGATGTGGCTAAAGAGTTCGAGCTTCACCCCCTGATCAGGCTGCCCAAGCTCGGCCCCATCGACCTGTCGGTCACCAAGGCCGTCGTCTATCTCTGGCTCACGACGGCCGTCATCGTCGTCGGTGCTCTGGCGGTTTCGCGCATCCTCAAGGCAAAGCCGGGGCGCTTCCAGTCCTTTATGGAGATGCTCTACGGCATCGCCCACGACGGCATCGCGGGCTCGGTCATGCGGGTCGGCGTCGCCACCTGGTTCCCCTACATCGGTAGCGTCTTCGTCTTCATCCTCGTGTCCAATGCGATCGGTCTCTTGCCGCTTCCCCTGGGCGAGCACCACCAGCTGTCGTTCTACGCCGTGACCGGCAACCTGAACGTGACCATCACGCTGGCCTTGTTCACGTTCGTGTTCACCCACTACGCCGGCATCCGCCAGAAGGGCGCCTGGGGCTACGTCAAGGGCTGGATGCTGCCGTCGGCGCCGCCGGTGATGAGGGAGCTCATCTTCGTCATGCACATCGTCAGCGAGTTCTTTCGGCTGGTCTCGCTCTCAGTCCGTCTCTTCGCCAACATGCTCGCCGGTCACGCGATCCTGGCGGTGTTCTTCACCATGGCCCTGGTCTTTCAGAGCTACCTCATCGCCAGCGTCCTGCAGGCGGGCTCCGTGGTGCTGTTCCTGTTCGAGATCTTCATCGCCTTCATCCAGGCGTTCATCTTTGCCATCCTCTCCGCGGTGTACGTCAGCGGTGCGCTCGAGGAGGAACATTGACGATGTGCTCTGGTCCGTGCGTCATCGGCGCACGGTGAGCAGAAAGCAGACCAGGGAGGTCAGCGAATGGATTCACATGCAGCCAGACTGCTCGGCGCCGGGCTGGCGATCGGGCTGGGCGTCATCGGGCCGGGCATCGGTCTCGGCACGATGATCGGCAGTGCTCTGCAGAGCATTGCCCGGCAGCCCGAGCTAACGGGCGACATCCGCACCAACATGTTCATCGGCATCGGCGTCATCGAAGCGCTGGCGCTCTACGCGTTCGTCATCAGCCTCATCCTTCTGTTCGTCGTCAAGTAGCGGCGGGATCATTGTGACGCCTACGAAGAGGAGCTGACATGCTGGTCTTCTCGCCGGGTCTAACGGTGTGGACCCTGCTCACCTTCGGCATCGCCGTGTTCGTGCTGTGGAAGTACGCCTTCGGGCCGCTACAGCACATGATCGACGCGCGGCGGGCCAATATCCAGGAGAGCATGGACGCTGCGGCCGAGACGCGTGCCGAGGCCCAGCGGTTGCTCGACGAGTACAAGCAGACGCTGGCCAACGTGCGCGGCGAGGCACAGGACATCCTCGAGAGCTCGCGGGCCGCCGGCGACAAGGCGCGGCACGAGCTCACCGCCGAGGCCAAGCACCAGGCCGAGCGCATCGTCGCCCAGGCGCACGAGCAGATCGAGCGCGACACGCGCGCCGCGCTGCGTGAGCTGCGCACTCAGTTGGCCGATCTCACCGCTCTGGCCACCCAGAAGGTGGTCACCGGTGGCCTCGGTGCGGTCGAGCAGCGACGGCTGATCGACGAGGCCTTGCGCGATCTGGACGTGGAACAGCTGGGTACGGAGAACTAAGCCATGGCGGGTGAGGAGAACGTGGCCCGGGTCTACGCTCGGGCGCTCTACGACGCGGCCCGGGACGCGGGTCGAGTCGAAGCCGTGCGCCGCGACATGGGCGCCTTTGCGGCGGCCGTGGCCTCGTCGCGGCCGCTGCGCGACGTGCTGCTCGACCCGCAGATCGACGCGGCCGCCAAGCGTCGTGTGCTCAGCGAGCTCTGCCGGTCGGGCGACAAGCTCGTGGCCAATACCCTGCACGTGCTGCTCGACAAGGGCCGCATGCCCTTGGTCGCCGACGTGCAGGCCGAGCTCGAGGCGCAGGCGGTCGTGGAGGACGCCGTGGTCGAGGTCGAGGTCACGACCGCCGTCGATCTGCATGCCGAGGCTGAGGCGACCCTTGTAGGTCGGCTCGAGAAAGCCCTGGGGCGGCGTGTGTCGCTCGTCAAGAAGGTACGACCTGAGCTCATCGGTGGCCTCGTGCTGCGCGTCGGTGACCGCGTCGCCGACGCTACCGTGCTTGCCCGCATCCGCCAGCTGCGCCGTCGACTCGAGACGGCCGACCCTGTGAGGTGACGTCAAAGTGAAGCTCCGCCCCGAAGAGATCGCCTCGGTCCTGAAGGCGCAGATCGAGAACTACCAGGCCGAGGTCGAGGTCGACGAGGTCGGCACTGTGCTGGAAGTCGGTGACGGCATCGCGCGCATCTACGGCCTGCGCAACGCGCTCATGGCCGAGATGCTTCAGCTGCCGCACGACGTCACGGGCCTCGTGCTCAACCTCGAGGAGGATAACGTCGGCACCGTGCTCCTGGGCGAGGACACGCTCATCATGGAGGGCGACCCCGTCAAGCGCACCGGCCGCGTGCTGCAGGTGCCGGTGGGGGAGGCGCTGGTCGGCCGTGTCGTCAATCCTCTCGGCGTGCCGCTCGACGACAAGGGACCCATCGAGGCAGAGCAGTTCCGCCCGGTCGAGTTCAAGGCTCCGGGCGTCGTCGAGCGCCAGATGGTCAAGGAGCCGCTGCAAACGGGCATCAAGGCCATCGACTCGATCATCCCCATCGGACGCGGGCAGCGCGAACTCATCATCGGCGACCGCCAGACCGGCAAGACCGCACTCGCCGTCGATACGATC
>PMKX01000173.1 GCA_003158705.1 Actinomycetota bacterium | reverse complement strand
GTCGATGAGGATGTAGTCGTAGTCCTTCTGCACCGGTCCGAGAGCCTTCTCGAGCGCCCGCTCCCGGCCGATCATCGTCGAAAGCGCCATCTCGGCACCGGCAAGGTCGATGGTCGAGGTGGCCACGTCGATCTCGCGCGCAACGATGATCTCTCTGATGGGCGTACGGTGGACCAAGACGTCGTACATGCTCTTGTCAAGGCCCTCGGTGTCGATCCCCTGGCTCATGGTCAGGTTCCCCTGAGGGTCCATGTCCACGCCCAGGACTCGCAGTCCCATCTCGCACAGTGCGACGCCGAGGTTCAGGGCCGAGGTCGTCTTCGCCACTCCACCCTTTTGGTTGGCGAAGGCTAGAACATGCGCCATGGAGTTCCGCTCCTCTCTCGACACCACGTCAGAACGTAGTTCTGGTAGCCGGAGCAAAACCCTGCAAGGGCCGACAATCCGGGGCCGAGGTCCCGTGCCGCCCGTCGCCCGTGCTACTTCATCTTCTTGCTCTTGCCCGTGTTGTTCGCCGCGCTCTCGCTGGACTCCTCGTCGACAGCCGGGTCGTCTTCCACTTCGTCGGCAGCCGCTGGGTCGTCTTCCAGGTCATCGCCAGCCGCCGGGTCGTCTTCCTCTTCCTCGGCGTCGGCGGCGTCCGTGTCGTCGTCTGCCTCCTCAGCCTCGCCGTCGCCGGCCGTCAGCGCGGCCGCCTCGGTGTCTTCGCTCTCGTCCTCGACGAACTCGTCCTCTTCGTCTTCCTCTTCGCTGACGATGGTCGAGACGGCACGCTTGAGGAACTTGACGCGCGTGCGGTTGGCGATCTCGAGCTCGACCCAGTCGGGCCCTATCTTGCGCACGGTGCCGAACAGGCCCCCGATAGTGACGATCTCATCGCCCTTCTTGAGCATGGTGACCATCTCCTGGTGGGCACGCCGCTGGCGCCGCTGCGGGCGCACCGCCAACAAGTAGAAGACGGCCACGAAGAGCGCGATGTAGACGAATAGCAGAGAGCTCATAGGTTACTGTCCTCCCGCGGCGAACCGCACATGAATGTCCTCGGCGAACGCATCGAACCGGCCCGCCTTGATGCTGGCGCGGGCCGCGCCGGCCAATCTTACCAGAACACGCAGGTTGTGTAGACTCAGCAGCTCGGCAGCTAGCATCTCCTTCTGGTTGACCAGGTGCCTCAGGTAGGCACGCGTGAAGTGCCGACAGCAGTAGCAGTCGCACTCCGAGTCGAGCGGCCGCATGTCGGCAGCAAAGGCGGCGTTGCGCAGGTTCAGGCGTCCGTCTGCGGTGAAGGCGGTACCGGTGCGCGCCAGGCGCGTGGGTAGCACGCAGTCGAACACATCCACCCCGCGCCCCACCACGTCGACGATGCCCAACGGGTCGCCGATGCCCATGAAGTAGCGCAGCTTGCCGGCGGGAAGCAGCTCGTCCAGGAGTGCCACGGTAGCCAGCATCTCCTCGCCGCGCTCCCCCACCGACAAACCGCCGATGGCGTAGGCGGCAAAGCCGATGTCGAGCAGCTCCGCAGCGGAGCGGCGGCGCAGCTCTTCGTCGACGCCGCCCTGCACGATGCCTACCAGCAGCTGGTCGCGGCGGCCATGTGCCTCCTTGCAGGCCGCCGCCCATCGCGTCGTGCGCTCCACGGCGGCAGCGATGCACTCGCGCGTCAGGGTGCCCGGCGCGCACTCGTCAAAGCACATCACGATGTCGGCGCCGAGGTCCTGCTGGATCGCCATGGCTCGCTGCGGCGTGAACACGTGCCGCGAGCCATCGTACACGGAGGCAAACTCGACCCCGTCGTCGCGCAGCACGCGCGTGTCGCCCAAGCTGAACACCTGAAAGCCGCCCGAGTCGGTGAGGATCGGCCCAGGCCAGCCCATGAAACGGTGCAGACCGCCGTGGGCCGCGACGATCTCGGTACCGGGCCGGAAGAAGAGGTGGTAGGCGTTGGCAAGCAAAATGCGGGCCCCCAGCTCTTCGAGCAGGCGCGGCGCCAGCGCCTTGACCGTCGCTTTCGTGCCCACCGGCATGAAGCACGGCGTCTCCACCTCGCCGTGTGGCGTCAGAAGCTGACCCGCGCGGGCGCGGCCGTCGACCGCCTCAACGGCAAACGAGAAACCGTCGGGCATCGCCGTGTCGCCCACGGCCCTCGCCGTCTTCGCCGTGCTCACAGGATCAACATCGCGTCGCCGAAGCTGTAGAACCGGTAGCGCTGCTCGACTGCATGACGGTAGAGCCCACGGGTCTGTTCCACGCCACAGAACGCCATCACCAACGCTAGCAGACTGCTGCGCGGCAAATGGAAATTCGTGATCAGGCCATCCACAAGAACGAACTCGAACCCTGGGTAGACGAAGAGGTCTGTGCGGCCCTGCTCGGCTGCCTCATCGGCACGGCGTGCCAGCGTTTCGAGCAGGCGCACCATGGTCGTGCCGACGGCGATCACGCGGCCGCCGGCCGCCTTGGCCGCCGCGATCCGCTCACGTGCACCGGCCGGCAGAGCGAAGGCCTCGCTGTGCAAGCGCTGGCCCTCCACGGGGCCGTCTGCCAGCCGCTTGAAGGTACCAAGGCCGACGTGCAACGTGATGTCGAGTATCTCCACGCCGGCTGTGCGCAGTTGCCTCTCAACGCCGGCGGTGAAGTGGAGTCCGGCGGTGGGTGCCGCTGCTGAGCCTGCGTGAGCAGCGAAGATCGTCTGATAGCGTTCCGGGTCGGCCAGCCGGGCTTTGATGTACGGCGGCAGCGGCGGCGACCCATGGCGCGCGAGCAGCACATCTACCGGCTCGCGCGCCAGACTGCGCACCAGCCAGCGCCCGTCCCCCAACCTCTCCAGCAGGCGCACCTGCCACTCGTTGTCGGCGACAGATGTGAGCGTCTCGCCTTCCCGCGGCCGACCGCGTACCAGCGTCTCCCATGCCGGGCCGCCGTCACCCTTGCCGCCCTGGTCGTGCGCCTCCAGGAACAGCACCTCGAGGCGGCCTCCCGTGGCGCGCCTGAAGTGCGTGCGCGCCGCCAGCACCCGCGTGTCGTTGCGCACGAGCAGATCGCCGACGCGCAGCAGGCCCGGCAGCTCGCTGAACCGGCGGTCCTGGCGCACATCGTGGGAGCGCTCGTACACCAGCAAGCGCGCCGCATCACGCGGATCCACAGGGCTCTGGGCGATCAGCTCCGGCGGCAACGCGTAGTCGAGCTCGCTCACGTCCATCGTCGTCAGACCGGCCGCCGCAGACGGCTGCGCTGCATGGCCCAGGCCTCCCATTTGCTGGGCACGCAGCCGCAGTAGCGCTGCCTGTACAGACCCAGGCGACGACTCTCCTGGCCACTGCGCGCGAACTGAGCTCGAAGATCGGCGTAGAGGAACTCGACGCCGTGAGCGGCGGCGGCGGCCTCACCGGCGAGGCGGATGAGGTCGTGACGCTGATAGGGACTGACCGTGAGCGTAGTGGCGAAGCGCGGCACGCCACGCGCGGCGGCCAGACGTGCCGTGGCGTACAAGCGCAGGTTCAGACAGGCCGCGCAACGCTCCTGGCCCGCGGCACCGTTCTGAGCCGCAAACCAGTCTGCTGCACCGCCGCCTTCATGCACATGCAGCCCGACCCCCGCCAGAAGAGCGAACTCCTCCAGCGAGGCGAGACGTCGACCGTGCTCGCATGACGGCTGGATGTTCGGGTTGTAGAAGAGCAGGGTCGCGGCGAGGCCCTCGGCCTGCCAGGCGGGGAGAGCGACGGTGCTGCAGGGTCCACAACAGGCGTGCAGGAGCAGTTGATCCACGGGCCGATTATACGCGCGGGAGCCGGCCGTTCGTGGCGCCGACCGAGCGCTACTCGAAGAGTGCGTCCGGCCCCGCCGGCGGCTCCACGCCGCAGTGGCGAAAACCGCTCTTGGTGAGCACGCGGCCACGAGGCGTGCGCATGAGAAAGCCGCGCATGATGAGGTAGGGCTCGTAGACGTCCTGTACCGTGTCCGCCTCCTCGCCGAGCGCCACGGCCAGCGTCTCCAGCCCGACTGGCCCGCCGTCGAACTTCTCGACGATCGCTCGCAGGATGTCGCGGTCGAGCTTGTCGAGCCCCTCGCTGTCCACCTGGAACAGCTCCAGGGCAGCCAGACAGATCTCCTCGCTGATGCGCCCCTCGTGACGCACCTCGGCGAAGTCGCGGACGCGGCGCAAGAGCCGGTTGGCGACACGCGGCGTGCCGCGTGAGCGACCGGCGATGGCGACCGCCGACGTCTCGTCGATAGGCACGCCGAGGATGCCGGCAGACCGGCGCACGATGGAGGCCAGCTCGTCCTCGTCGTAGTACTCCAGACGCTGCCACACGCCGAAACGGTCGCGCAGGGGCGTCGTGAGCAAGCCCGTGCGCGTGGTGGCGCCAATGAGCGTGAACGGCGGCACCGGCATGCGGATGTTGCGCGCCGCCGGACCCTCGCCGATGATGATGTCGATCTCGAAGTCCTCCATGGCCGGGTAGAGCACCTCCTCCACGGCGGCACTAAGTCTGTGGATCTCGTCGACGAACAGGACGTCGCGCTCCTGCAGATTGGTGAGCAGACCGGCGACGTCGACCTTGCGGTCGAGCGCCGGACCGGACGTGGCGTGCATGGCTACGCCAAGCTCGTTGGCGATGATGCCCGCCAGGGTCGTCTTGCCCAAGCCGGGCGGGCCCGCCACGAGCACGTGGTCCAGGGTCTCGCCGCGGTTCTTGGCCGCCTGGACGAAGATCTCGAGCTGCTCCTTGGCCGCCGGCTGGCCGACGAAGTCAGCGAACCGGCGCGGGCGCAACGACACCTCCAGCTCGCGCTCGTCGGCGCTCTCCTCCGGGTCGGCCAGCCTGCCGCGGGACTCGGTCATTCGGACTCCCGCGCCTGTCGCAGAGCGTGCTTGACGAGCTCCTGGACGTCGGCCTCGGCGGGCGCGCCGTTCAGCGCCGCCTCGGCCTCCCGCAGACTAAGGCCGAGGTTCTGCAAGGCTGAGCGGGCTTGTATGAACGCTGCCGGGCCGGCCGCCGAGGCGGGGCCGGCGGCACCTTGAGGAATGTCCATGCCCACCGTGTCCTTCAGCTCGACGATGAGCCGCTGGGCAAGCTTCTTGCCCACTCCCGGGATGGACTCGAACTTCTTCGCGTCGCCCCGAACCACGGCGAGCTCCAGCTCCTGTGCGGGGTATCCCGAGAGCACCGCCAAGGCCACCTTGGGGCCCACCCCACTCACGGAGATGAGTACCAGGAAGAGAGCGCGATCGCGCTCTTCGGCGAACCCATAGAGCTGCAGCGTGTCCTCGCGCACATGAAGGTAGGTCGCCAGCTGAGCGTCCTCGCCCACCGAGCCGGCAAGACGTGCCAGGTCCCGCGCGCTCGCGTTGACTGCCAGTCCGAGGCCGCCCACCTCTATGATGGCGCGGTCGGCCTCCACCGCGGCTACGCGACCGCGCAGCCTGGCGATCATGACGGGCGGCCGTTGTGGTGACTGTGGCAGATGGCTGCGGCCAGAGCGTCGGCCGCATGATCGGGCTGCGGGATGCGCTTGAGACCGAGGATGACTTTGGTCATCTCCTGGACCTGCACCTTGCTCGCTCGTCCGTAACCGGTGACCGCCTGCTTGATCGCCACGGGCGCGTAGTCGAACGGGGTGAGGTCGCGCTCGGCCGCGGCGAGGAT
>PMKX01000069.1 GCA_003158705.1 Actinomycetota bacterium | reverse complement strand
CTGTTGCTGCACGCCTTCGCCGCCTTGCGCGACCGCGGGCACACGACCGTGGTGCTGGGCGTGGATGCCGAGAACCCGACCGGTGCATACCACCTGTACGAGAGCGTCGGCATGCGCGACTCGCGCACCATGGAGTTCCTCGAGAAGGGGCTGCGCGCTTAGAACCTGGTGCGCGCCAGGTTCTCTTCGAGCTTGGCGAGCACCTCCGGCAGGCCGGCGCGCCCCAGGCCGATGCGCACGTGACGGTCGCCCCAGCCGAACACCGACGAGGGCACGATCATGACCCCCGCCTCCTCGACGGCGCGCCGGCAAAAGAGATCGGCGCTCACCTCGCCCAGGAGCCGCGGGAGGCAGATCGTGCCCGCCCGCGGTGGCACGCAGGCGAACAGGTCGGCGCGCCGCTCGAGGAACTGGCCCAGTTCGGCAAGGTTGTGCCGGATGCGCTCCACGTGGCGAGTGACGATGCGGTCGCGAGCGCGCAGCCCCATCAGGGCCAGGATCTCGCTGGGCGCGCTGCTGCAGATGGTCGTGTAGTCCTTGAGGGCCGCGATGCGCGCCAACAAGGCGCTGTCGTGAGTGACCAGCCAGCCGATGCGCGTGCCGGCCAGCCCGAAGACCTTGGACATGCCCGAGAGCGACAGCGCCTTGTCGTAGACCTCGCAGCCCGCCGGCAGCCGCTGCCCGGGGTCCAGCTCGAGCCAGCGGTACATCTCGTCCGAAAACAGGTGGATGCCGCGCTCGTGGGCGATGGAGACGACTTCGTCGAACACCGCCCGTGACGGCAGCGCACCGGTGGGGTTGTGGGGGAAGTTGGCCACTATGAGCTTGGTGCGCGGATGGACGTTGGCGCGCACGAACTCCGGGTCGAACAGCCAGCCGCGGCCCTCGTCAGGCTGCCAGCGCGTCACCTCGCAGCCCATAGACTCGGCGATCTGGTGCAGCGACTGGTAGGCGGGGAACGTGGCGATCACATGGTCGCCCGGCTCGAGCAGGCAGTTCATGGCCAGGAAGATGAGCTCTTCGGGGGCGCCGGTGAGCACGTCGTCGGCAGCGGCGCCCTCATACAGGCTCGCGATCTCGGCCCTCAGCAGCGGGTGGCCCAGTGACTCGGTGTAGCCGAGGCGCAGGTCGCGCCAGAGCGCGCGCGCCTGGTCGTCGGCCAGCGTGAGCAGCTCTTCGAGGGCCAGGCCGTCACAGTCGGAGCACGAGGCGAGGTAGCGCGCCGTGAACTCGTAGCGGGCGAAGTAGCGCTCGAGCGCGAAAGGCTCGATCTGCATGCCTCCTCCTTGGTCGCCTCGAGGCCAGGAGTGAGACCTTACACCTGCGGGCACCTTGTCAGAAGCAGCAGCTTCTGCTACTGTCGTTATCGTAACAACGGGGAGCCGGTTCAGTGCCCTGGCATTCGGCTGCGGGCACCTCCCCTTCCGCGACGAGAAACCTGAATGCAACCGGCAGCTTTCTCACAGAGAGAGGATAGCTGTCGTCGTCATCGGGTCGTTCCGGCGGTACACACCTTCACGTCTCGCATGCTCCCCGCTTCGCAGCTGCGCGCCATCACGGCGCCCACTTGCGTCGCTGTGCCATGCGCTACGGCCGCTCCGGCCCCATACCAGAAGCGAGTAGACACATGCCATTCAAGAATCTCGGGTTGAACGAGAAGCTCCTGCAAGGAGTGCAGGCGCTGGGCTACGAGAGCCCGACATCCATCCAGGAGGAAGCCATACCGGCCGTCCTCACCGGCCAGGACGTGGTCGCCTGCGCCCAGACCGGCACCGGCAAGACGGCCGCCTTCGTGTTGCCGATGCTGCAGATCATGAGCGCCGGGCCGGCGATCAAGGCCCTGGTCGTCACGCCCACACGTGAGCTGGCAAGCCAGATCGAGCAGGTCGCCATCACCGCAGCCGCCGGCACCGGGCACACCGTCATGGCCGTCTACGGCGGCGTACCCTACGAACCGCAGGCCAAGAAGGCGCGTCACGGCGTCGACTTCCTGGTCGCCACGCCGGGCCGCCTGCTCGACCTGCTGCGACATCGCGACATCAAACTCGACCACGTCGAGATCCTCGTCCTCGACGAGGCCGACCGGCTGCTCGACATGGG
Source organism: Actinomycetota bacterium (assembly GCA_003158705.1). Lineage (GTDB taxonomy): Bacteria > Actinomycetota > Thermoleophilia > UBA2241 > UBA2241 > FEN-672. Next base: position 3,773 of record PMKX01000069.1, on the reverse strand, counting down.
CTTCTGGCCCGACGTGCGCCGCATCCTGCACGACCTGCCGCACAAGCGCCAGAACCTGCTCTTCTCGGCCACGCTCTCAAAGCAAGTCCTGGGCGTGCTCGGCGACACCGTGCACAGGCCCGTGTTCATCGAGGTCGGCGGCCGCGCCACTCCGGTCGACTTGGTCGAGCAGAGGGTGCTGCCCGTCAACAGCGAGCAGAAGCTCGACCTTCTGATCCAGTTCGTGCTGGCTCACAAGCCCGACCGCACGCTCATCTTCACGCGCACCAAGCATCGCGCCGAACGGCTGGCACTCACACTGGGCAAGAGGGGCATCCGCTGCTCGGCCATCCACGGCAACCGCAACCAGCAACAGCGCGAGAAGGCGCTCGAGGGCTTCCGGGCAGGGCGCATCAAGGTGCTGGTGGCCACCGACGTGGTCGCCCGAGGCATCGACGTGGAGGGCATCAGCCACGTCATCAACTACGACATGCCGGCCAACCCCGAGGACTACGTGCACCGCATCGGGCGCACGGCGCGCGCCGGCGCCAGCGGCATGGCCGTGAGCTTTCTCACGCCCGAAGAAGTCTACGAGCTCAAGGACATCGAGCGCCTGATAGGCAGCACCATCGAGCGCCACGACCTCGAGGGCTTCGACTACGTCAAGCGCACCATCCCGGAGTCGCACGACCTGCCGCGGCGGCCGGGCAAGCTCGTCTACAACGGTGGCGCCCGGCGAGCGATGAAGTTCGGCATCCGCCGCAAGGCCGGCCGCAAGTAGCCCCCGCCCCGGAGCTCTCATCTACCTGAGCGAGGTGATCGCATGCGCGCACAAGCAGCGGCGCGGCTGCCGCAAGCCGCACTAAGAGTCTGGGGCGACGAGGACTGCGCCACCGTCCACCAAGCGACTCTGCGCCTGCTCGCCGAGACCGGCGTCGAGATGCGCCACGAGCGCGCCCGCGACCTGTGCGCGGCCGCCGGTGCACACATCGAGGGCACGCGCGTGCGGCTGCCGGCGGCCCTTGTCGAGCAGGCNNCTGGCGAGCGCCCCACGCAGCTCGTGGCTGACGCCGCGCGGCGGCTCGACCGAGGCGCTCGAGCTGACCTCCGGACGCACGTATTACGGCACAGGCCCCGACTGCCTGTATGTCGCCGACGCCGAGACCGGCGCCCGGCGCCGCGCCCGGCTGGCCGACGTCAAGGACTACGCACGTTTGAGCGACCGGCTGCCGCACATCGACTTCGTCATGTCGATGGGTTTGCCGGAGGACGTGCCCAACGAGGTCGTAGACCTGGCTCAGTTCGCCGCCATGCTGGCCGGCACGAGCAAGCCCATCGTCGTCTCGAGTCCGTTCGNNCTCACCCTCGACGAGGTCGCCCTCGACAAGCTGCTCACCTGCGCCGCGCTCTCCATACCGCTGGTGCTGGCGCCGGCGCCGTCGGCCGGCTCCACGGCGCCCGCCTCCGTGCCCGCCGTGGTCACGGTAGGCAATGCCGAGGTGGTGGCCGGGCTCGTGGTACACCAGCTAGCCCGGCCCGGAGCGCCCTTCGTGTACGGCGCCGGCGTCGGCGTGCTCAACATGCGCACCGCAGTCGAGGTCTACCTGGCGCCGGAAGCGGCGCTCGGCGACCAGGCTGCCTGCGATCTGGCACGCTCCTACGGACTGCCCAGCTGGTCCTACGCCGGCATGTCGGACAGCAAGCTTCTCGACGAACAAGCGGCGCTGGAGGCCGGCCTGGCCTCCGTCTTCGGTGCGCTCTCCGGCGCCACGCTGCTGCACGATGTCGGCTACCTCGAGTCGGGCATGCAGAGCTCGTTCGAGGCACTTGTGCTGGGCAACGAGATCATCGGCTACGTGAAGGCGTTCCTGACCCCGCTGCCCGTCAGCAGCGACACCCTCCAGCTGGACGAGATCATGGCCGTGGGGCCAGGTGGCAACCATCTAGCGCGGCCGTACACGCGCCAGCATCATCGTCTGCTCTGGCAGGCCGACTTGCTGGACCAGAACATGTTCGAGCGCTGGCAGGCCGACGGCGCTACGACGCTGCGCGAGAGAGTCAAAGCCCGCACGGCCGCGCTGTGCGCGGCGGCACCGACCTTTAGCCTCGACCCGGCTCTGGAGGCCCGCCTACAGCGGATCGTGGCCGAGGCTCTGCGCGCCGCCGGCGACTGACGGCGCCGAGAGCTTGAGCTCGAGCAGGTCGGTGTTGCGGAATCCGAGCAGCCAGGCGCACCACCACAGATCATCACGCTTGAGAAAGCGGAAGCCGTAGCGTTCGTAGAGCGCCCGCGCCCGCGTGTTGCGCTCCACGCAGTAGAGCCACAGAGCCTGCCTTCCCCGCTGACGCGCCTCCTCGACGACCGCATCCAGCAGCATGGTGCCCATGCCGCGGCTCTGGAAAGCGGGGTCCACAGCGACGGTGTCGACGTACAGATGCGTCTCAGGGAACTTCACCCAATGGAAGATCGCCAGGAAGGCGGCCGCGCGCACGGCCGCCACCAGGCCGAGACGGCGGCGCAGCACCCGCCAGTGAGCGCGACCCGCGAGCCGCCGGCTGCGCTCCTCGGCCAGCAGCACGCCGGCAACTTGGCCGTCGGCGTCGGCGACCCACGCCGTCGACGACGGCGGGCTGAGATCGGCCAGCACGGCGGCCGCCGCCTCAGGGCACGAACGCAGCATCGCGGCCCACTTGTCCGACATGGCTCGGGCCAAGACCAAGCCCACCGCCGCGCGGTCGTCCTCGGTCATCAGCCGAACACGGACGCGCGCGCCGGACTCGACCACAGGCGGAGCGCTCACCGGCTCACTTGACCTTGAACTTGAAGTCGGCGGCGATCCGTGCCAGCACGGCCTTGGCCAGGCGATCGCCGCCCGCCCGCGTGAGGTGGATGCCGTCGGCCGCGCGCATCAACGCCATGGCGCCGCTGTCGTCGCGCAGGTAGTCCGAGTACTGGCCCTTGCTGTTCACGAACAGCGGCCAGGATTCGACGTAGTGCATGTGCGGCCGGCGCAGCGCTTCCTCCTGATAGACGCTGTTCATTGTGTGCACGTTGTCCGTGAAGTACCGCGCCCGGGCGATGGGCTGCCCCACCCAGTACACCTCGCGTCCGCGAGTGAGCAGCTCGTCCATGACCATGGCCACACGCTTGTGGTAGATCTTCAGCCAGCCTGAGGTGCCAAACGGGTACACCTGGCCGCCCACCTTCATGCCTTGGCCGTCGTTGGCGCCGAACATCACCACGGCCACGTCAGGGTCCAGGCTCATCATCTCAGCAGAGATGCGCTCGGGCCAGTCGTAGAAGTCGGGCCGCACCAGGCCGGACGAGATCTTGTAGTCGAGCACCGGCACCACGAGGCCCGTCTGACGCGCCATCGTCTCCAGCGACGAACCGAAGACCTGCACCATGGAGTCGCCGCCGATCCACAGGACGAGCTTGTGGCTCTTGGTCGGCGTCACCGGGCCGTTGCGCCCGCCGGACTGCAGCGACACGCCCAGGCCTTGCCTCGTGTCCACCTTCTCCGGCCGGTCGATGCCCAGCAGCCTGTCGGCCAGGGCCGCCGGCCGTTCGAGCTGCAACACCGAGCTGATGGCGGCGATGGGCTTGACCAGGGCCATGGCGACGCTGCGTTTGGCGCCGAACGGCAGCTCCTCAGCCGTCCTCTGCAGGTGTTTGGCGTTCAGAGCAGCACCGAGCGCGAAACCGATGAGGATGGCGAGCAACACGTAGCCGGCCGGCCACTGGCGGCGGCGCGGGCCGTGGACCGGCGCGTCGTCTTCGCGGCCGTGGGCCG
>PMKX01000035.1 GCA_003158705.1 Actinomycetota bacterium | reverse complement strand
ACGCCGACGTCGTACGTCGACTCGATCGCCGACATGTACTCGATGGGCGTCGCCAGGCCGAGGTTGCCGAGCGTGAAGAAATCGCCGTAGGAGACGGCGCCCACCAGCTTGTCGGTGCCGTTGTCGTCGACGAACAGCGGGCTGCCGCTCATGCCGGCGGCGATGCCGCCGATCTGGTCTATCGCGGGGCCGCTGGCGGAGAACATGATGAGCGAGCCGTCTTGGGTCTGGTGCGGGGAGATAGCCAGCACCGTGGCCGGGATCTGCTCGATGGTCGCTCCCTTGAGGACGGTCTTGAAGTAGCCCGACACGGTGCCGCCGTTGGTATCGAGCAGCGCCTGCAGCTGGTCGAGAGTGAGCGTGGGCTCGGTGGGGGCGGCCGACGCCAGTGGCGCCGCCCCAGCCAGCCAGACCGTCGCCAGCGCAAGCATGAGCACAAGCGCTGCCACCTTTGGCCATCTGCGGGTCGTGATCCTCTGCATGGTGCCCTCCCCTGTGGTCATGTGTGGGCTTGAGCCGGCAGCGTTCAGCCGCCGGCTCTCTTGGTCGCCCTGATGGAGAAGCTCAAGGGGAAGCTCTCCTCGTGCCCTTTGACGCGCTGCCAGCCGTCGTCCCCCTCGACGATGAAAGGCAGCCGTAAGCCTATGCTACGGGGGAACTCGTGCAAGTACTCAAGTACGAGACCGTGGCGTAGCAACACGGTGACGATCTCGCCCAGGCTGTGGGTCCACTCGTAGGATGTGGAGGCGTGTACGTGCGCGGCGGGGTCGGCATAGTCGCCGTCGTCGTCGAAGGCGAGAGGCTGAGGCCGAGGGAAGTAGGGATAGCCGACCCGCAGCTCGTCGGCCGGCGGCGGCGCGCTCGCCGGCCGTGGCCGCAGCGAGCTCGCGCCGTCGTCGAGCATCCACACGAACGGGTGGAACTCGGCGATGTAGAACGTGCCGCCCGGCTTGAGGAAGTGGGCGACCACTTCCGCCCAGCGGTCGAGGTCGCCCAACCAGATGAGCACGCCCCAGGAAGTGAAGAGGATGTCGAAGCGCTCGTCCAGCACCTCGGGGAGGTGGTAGACGTCCGAGTGCACGAAGGTGGCCGGCACGGCGACTTCCTGACTGAGGTTCCGTGCCAGCGCGATGGCCTGGTCGGAGAAGTCCACGCCGGTAGCCACGGCGCCCAGCCGCGCCAGCGAGAGCGTGTCGAGGCCGAAGTGGCACTGCAGATGCAGCAGAGTCTTGCCGGCCACCTCGCCGCCGATCTCCTCCAGCTCGATGCTGGTCAGCGTCTGCTTGCCGGCCTTGAAGCCCTGCACGTCGTAGAACTCAGACTCGGCGTGGATGCCGGTAAGCTCGTTCCACATCGCCAGGTTGGCCTTGGTGAACTCCTCGAGCACTAGGCGCCGCCCATCGGCTTGGTCGCCGCCAGCGAGTAAGCCAAGGGGATGTCTGGGCCGCGGTCGGGCAGTCGCGACCAGCCTTGCGGGTCGCGCTCCATCCACTCCCACAACGGTGCTGCTGCGAAGGGAAACTCGTGTAGGAACTCGAGGCGCAGGCCGGCCTCGATGAGGGCATTGATGATCTCGGCGAAGCCGTGCGGACTGCCTCGGTCGCAGCGGCTGGGCGGCTCTGGCGCCAGGTACGGGTAGCTCACGCGCACATCGTGGTCGTCGGTCTCCTCCAGCGTCCGCGCAAAGGGGTGTACGTCGGTCAGGTAGAGCGTGCCACGCGGCCTCAGGTAGTGGGCCACGATGTGGGCCCAGCAGTGAAGGTCGCCCTGTTGTGCGAGGGCGCCCCAGCTCGCGAAGACGATGTCGAAGGTGCCGGGTAGTTCGCGCTCGACGTCGCTGGGATCGGCTTGCATAAAGGTGGCGCGCAGGCCGGTCTCGGCGGCCAACTCGCGCGCCGCCTCGATGGCGTCGGGGGAGGGGTCGACACCGGTCACCTCGGCGCCGAGCCGCGCCCAGGAGAGCGTCTCGAGGCCGCGGCCGCAGTGCAGGTGCAGGAGCGTCTTGCCGGCCACATCGCCGAGCTCTTCCACGAGCAGAGGACGCAGCGCCGTGTGGCCGGCCTTGAAGCTCTCAACGTCAGAGGTGAGGAGCGGCCGGCCGACGCCGGACCCCGAGGCGCGGGCGTCGCTGCCGGCCGGCGTGGCTTGGCCGCTTGTCAAGGCGCCAGCCTGTCGAGCACCCAGTCGCCGTCGATGAGCCGCAGAGCGTACTTGCCGGGGCACATGGGGCATTTGCCCGGCGTGCCCTCGGCCGGGTCGACGCCGAAGTCGACCTGCCAGCCACACAACGGGCAGAAGAACACGACATGCGTCTGCGGGTCGCGCAGCGTCTCGGCCATGCGGCGGACGCCACGCACGTGACCGGCCTCGCCGCGGCTGAGCTCTTTGAACAGCTCCTTGATGAGCGGATCCTCGGCCCGGTTGGCGAAGCGTCCGTACAGCTTGGTCGCGCCGCGCTCGAACTCGAGGTCGTCGGCGAGCGCGGCCAGCACGGTCGTGTTGCCGCGCTCACTCATCTGGCGTCAGCCTCGGGAGGCGCGGTGACGCCGAGTCGGGCCAAGTGGGCCATGAGGGCATCGCGATGACCGGCCTCGTTGCGGCGCAGCGACTCCCAGAACGAGACAAGGCGCGGGTCGGCCGTAGCGGCGCCGTGTTCGACGTAGCGTCGCACGGCGCCGCGCTCCAGCTCCAGCGCCTCGAGAAGGATCTCGATGTCGTGTTGCCTGCTCATCACCAGCGAGGTGCGCGGCCCGGGGCCCGTGACGCCGGGGCGTCGCGGGCGCTGCCGCCGCGCACCGCGCTAGTCTATCTCGTAGGCGAGCGTACGGATAAGCCCGATGGTGGCGCCGTGCTCGTCGGTGGTGAGGGTGTCGCTAACGGAGAAGACGAGCGACGCCTTCTCGTCGGCCAGGAACTGCGTCACCGTGTGGTCGAGCTCCTGCAGCTCGCGCACCGTGGCGAAGATCTTGATCGGCGTGGCGAAGGTCTTGACCTTGATCATGTGGCTCCTTTCGCGGTGACCCGCGGGCGATGCGCCAACGGGTCGTGGGGCAGCTGGCCGTGTGGCCGGTGCATTCCCCTCTTGACCCACCCGGCTAACGCGGCAGGGCCATCCGTGTGTTAAGAGGCTCGCAACCCTTTGCCACGCTCTGCGCGTGAGTGGTACAGTGCTTCTATGACCGCGAGTGGCAACGGAGAGCGTCAGTGGCTTGGTCGCCTGGGAGAGGCGTTCGGCGACGCCACCCGCCGGCACATCTACCACTTCGTGGTCGAGTCGGCTGAGTCCCCTGCTGCGGCCGAGGTCGCCGTCGAGTTCGGCATCCATCGCACGGTCGCCCGTTCGCATCTGGAGAAGCTGGTCGAGACGGGGCTGCTGCAGGTGGCCTCACGGCGGCACGCCAAGGGTGGCCGCCCGGCCAAGATCTATCTGCCGGCGGAGGAGCGCTTCGAGGTGATCGTGCCGCCGCGACGCTTCCAGGCACTTGCCACGCTGTGTCTGCAGGCCATGACTCGCTTGCCTGCGGACGTCGGCATCGAGGCACTGGCGCGCGAAGTCGGGCGCGCCTACGGCAGCGGACTGGCGCGCAGCGTGTGGGGCGAGCCAGCCGACGGCACGGCGCGGCGGTCGCTGGAGCCGGCGGTGCGCTGGCTCGACGACGCTGGCTATCGGGCGCGTCTCGAGGACGGCAACGACGGCAAGACTGTGCTCGCGATCGCCAACTGCGTGTATCGCGAAACCGCGGACATCGCGCCCGGGATCGTCTGCAGCTTTGACTCCGGCATGCTCTGCGGTCTCGTCGGTGCCAGCGACGACCAGCACACCCAGACGGCGTCCATCGTCGGCGACAGCGACGTCTGCCGCCACGAGTTCAGACTCTAGGCTGACCGGCGGCGCCTGCCGCCGCCTTTCTCGCTGACACTCAGCGGCAGTCCCACGGCGGCGCCTCGAGGGCGGCCTGCAGCTTCTGACGGCCGCCTTCTACCACCGCTGGCCCATGCGTGACCAGTACGCGCTCCACGTCGAGGTCCAGAAGTGGCCGCAACGTCGGCAAGAGCTTCTCGCGGTACCAGACCGGGCTCGCCGGGCCCTCCTGCCAAACGCGCAGCGTGCCTTCGATGCCGATGACCGTGTCGCCGAAGGCGAGCGCCTTGTGGTCTGCGAAGTAGAGCGGCGTCTCGTGGCGCCGCGGGTTGCCGATGGCGAAGGCCCGGGCAAGGCCGCCGACCGGCACACCTGGTTCGATGTGCGTGAACGGGGTCTCGTGCGCGAAGCGCTTGGCCGTGGCCGGGTGCGCCCAGATGCGTGACGCGAGCTTGGCGCGATAGCGTTCGTACAGCGGCTCGGCGCTGCGCGCGTGATAGGGGACGGTGATCATGATCTCCAGGCGGCCGGCGGAGCCGGCAAGCCGGTCGAGGTCGGCCAGCACCGGCGCCAAGGCCGGCGAATCCTCCGGCGGCAGCTGCGGGTCGATGAGCACGAGCGCGTCGGCGGCCACGAGTGCGAAACTCGCTACCTCGTGGCCCCACTCGATGCGCGTGCGCCACTCCGGATGCGGCGCCGTCCAGCGGAAGATGCCGCGGCTGAGTTCGTCCATCCGATCACCCTCCTCGTTTGAAGGAGCCGGCACGCAAGCGGGCAGCCCCACTGACGCAAGCATACCCGCGGCGGGCCAGGCGGATGCCCGGCGAACCGGCGAGCAGGGCACTCCGGGGCCGGGCCGACAGCGTCAGGCGCCCGCCGCGTAGGCGTGCCAGGCGACGCCGGCACTCGAGAGCGGGAGCGCCACCGAGCCCGGATGGCGTAGACTCCACTTGTGGCCCGGCTGATGACGATAGGGGTGCCCTTCGACCCGCGCGCTGGAGAAGCGGCGGTCGATGATGCCTCGCTGGAGCTGCGCAAGCTCGGCCTTGTCGACCGCCTCGCCATGAGTCACGACCTGAAGGACTGGGGCGAGCTCGTGGTGCCGGACCCCGGCTTGGCCGACGGGAACAGCCTCCTGGTGATGACGGCGCGTCTGCGCGACGCCGTGAGCTTCGCTTGCGCCGAGGATTACGTGCCGATCGTCTACGCCACCGACCGAGCGGTGCTGCTGGGCGGTCTCGCCGGCGCCCGCGACGTGTTCGGCCACGTAGGCCTGCTGTTCGTGGGCGAACAGCAGGGCGCCGGCGACGTCGACGGGTCTTCGGACGGCCACGCTGCCGGCGCGGAACTCGAGTTGGCCCTCGGTGTGGCGAGCGAGACGGCGCCGCAGCCTCTGCGCGAGCTTCTGCCGCTGGTGCGGCCCAAGCGGCTGGCCATACTCGGGCCGTCCCGCGGCGGCGAGCTGAGCGAGCGCGGCTTCGCAGTAGCGGCGGCAGCGGCGGCCGCAGTGGCGGCCGGCGCGCCCAGTGCCGCCGACTCAGCCACCGCTCGTCCTGCCGAACGGCGAGTGTACAGTCGCGACTTCGGCCGCTGGTGGCTGCACCTCGACCTGGGAGTGCTCGTCTCCGGTGGGACGTCGGTATCGGGAGTCCTAGCCGGCGGCGAACTTAGCTGGACGGAGCTGGCTGGACTCGCGGGCTCCGCCCTCAAGGTGCGCGGGTGCTGCGGCCTCTCGCTGGTCGTCTGCGATCCGCAGCTCGACTCCGAGCGCACAACCGCGCGGGCCACGGTCGAGTTCGTCGACCGCCTGGCTACGCAGTTGCGTTAGCTGCGGCGCTACTTGACCGTCAGCGTCCGGCTGAAGCCGGACCCGGCCGCGTTGAACTGCGTCGTCGCGACCGTGGACGCCTTGAAGTGGTACTTGCCCGTCTTGGCGAGCGTGACCGTGGCGGTGTACTTGGTGTAGATGCCCGAGTCCGTGTTGATCGTGGCGTAGCTCTTGGCTAGCTTCCACTCGCCGCTCACGTAGCGGTACGCCTTCACCCTGACCGTCTTGGCGTAGGCATCGAAGTGTGGGATCAGCGTGCCGTACACCTTGAACTGCCGGCCGTGCTTGACCGACTTGGGGCAGCTCGGCGTGCCGAGAGTCGGCGTGACCGGTGCCTGGAGCAACACGCGAACAGTGTCGGTGTCCGTGCTGGCCGTCACCACGTCCAGCTTGCCGTCGCCGTTGCAGTCAGCGACGGCGACCGCACACGGGGCCGCACCGGTCGCGAAATCGGCATGGGCCCCGAAGCCGCCGCTGCCGTTGCCGAGCAGCACGCTGACGGTGTCGGC
>PMKX01000179.1 GCA_003158705.1 Actinomycetota bacterium | reverse complement strand
GCAAGCGCAGCCGCCGCGACCACTACAGTGAGGAGTACCCTCCGCGCACTGATCCTTCGTGCCCTCTTCATGCTCACACCTCTCCTTGTCGACGCTGGTTCGCCATGCTGGCGAGAGTAGTCTTCTACCGCCCCGTTAGGGCGTCGTGAGAGCTGGGAGAGGCGTGCGTCAGAATCGTGTTCTGTTTTGGCGCAGTTTTGGGACGCGCCGGCCGTGGCGCCGACATGTGAAGAGGGCGACCCGATGTCGGGTCGCCCTCTCAGATGGACTCGTCAGGCTCGGTAGCCCACTACGCTGCCAAGGTACGTCGTTCCGCGGCGATCCTGGCTTGTAGAGCCACACCAATGTACTGCAGGAGGCTCTCCGTGGGACGGCCGCTTGTCGCCGCAGGCCGGATGGGAGTTCGGCTAGGCATCCTGCTCGGCGGCTTCAGCCATGGACTCATCGACACTCTCATCGGTGGCGTTGCCGCTGACTGGCTCGTCTGACGCGAGTTCCGACGCGACCTCGTCTGTCTCGTCCTCGTAGCTCATTTGGTCTCCTTTCCGTGCAAGACAACGATGCCCCACAGGTGTAGCGCGCCAAGATGAGCAACGTGCGAGTTCGTTGCGGGCGGAACGCAAGCGCAGAGATCCGGGCAGTAGCTAGTCGCCGACCCCGGCGAAATAGCTGACGAGCTGCAGCGACCAGGCGCCCTTGGGGTCGAACGCCCGGGCCTCGGCGACAAGCTCGCTCAGACGGGCCAGGTAGNNCTCGTCGAACAGCGCCCGCCAGACGCGCGCGTCGAGCGGCGCATATCTCTTGGGGTAGCACAGCGCCAGGACGGCTGAGGCCGCGCCGATGCCCACGCCGGGCAGCAGGCGCAGGATCGTCACTCGCCCGGCGAGCTCGAAGCCGGCCTCCTTGTCTTTGCAGCCGAAGGCCATCTGCGTCGTGCGCTTGATGCGCTTGTCCGAGCTCGACTCGAGCAGATGGGCAGTGCGGCCATACTGGTCACGAAGTTGCCAGCGGCATATAGAGAGGAACTCATCTCGCGAGAGGTGGAGAGGGACGCGCTTGTCGCGCGCGCGGGCCAGACGCGCCTTGAGGCGTTCGGCCTCCGCAAGGTGGGGATCGTCGCCATGCTTGGCGGCGAGGCGACGGTCTCTCAGGGCGGCGGTAGCAATCATCGTAGGACCCTCCCGGCTCGATCTGTGCGCGGATGTTGCCATAGCGACCATACCCCATTCGTCGCTCTGCTTCCCATGACAGTCCCGTGACCGCTTGCGGCCCAGGGAATGACCTTCTGCGTCTCCGCCATAAAAGACGGGGGCCCAATTTGGGCCCCCGTCTTCATCATGAGAGGTAGTTCCGGGTCTCGCATAGAATGACAGCGCCGAGAAGGGAGTGAGCATGGCTGAAGCACGGAGGTCCAGCGCCGACGGCGCGCCGCAGAGCGACGCAGAGATCCGGGCGCACCGCCAATCGGTCGCCGCGGTCACCGAGGCGACGCACACGGTCCGGCAGATGCACTCGATGCTCGAGTTCCGCGAGAGCAAGTACGAGTGGCGCCGGCTGTTCGCGGAGCTGCTCGGCACCTTCATGCTGGTCTTCGTCGCCGTCGGCGGCGGTGTGGTGAACGCCAAGTTCGGAGGCGAGGCGATCCCGCAGTTCATACAGGCGGCGGCGCCCGGCCTGACGGTGATGAGCATCATCTTGTTCATGGGCGCCGTTTCGGGCGCCCATCTCAACCCCGGGGTCAGCCTGGCGTTCGCCCTGCGCGGCGACTTCCCCTGGCGACGCGTGCCGCTCTACCTCGTGGCTCAGTTCGTCGGCGCCATCCTGGCCACGCTGGTGCTGGTCGCACTGCTGGGCAAGCAAGGCGGCGCCGGTCTCACCCTGCCGGGACCACACGTCAGCACGACGACGGCGCTGCTCTGGGAAGTCATTCTCACGACCGGCCTCGTCAGCGTCATCCTGGGCACGTCTTCGGGCGCCCAGAATGTCGGCTGGGGCGCCGCCATCGGCGTCGGCTCCTACATCGCTCTGGCCGGCATGTTTGGTGCGGCGGTGAGCGGCGCCTCGATGAACACGGCGCGCTCGCTGGGGCCGGCTATCGCCCTCGGTGACTACACAGCCTGGTGGGCGTATCTCATCGGCCCGCTCGTGGGGGCTCTCATCGCCGTCGGCTTTGCCCATCTGCTGCGTGGACCGGGCGGCGACCCGGTCTCGCGCAGGGCCGGCTCGGGCACCCTCGACTAGCCGCAGGTCACGGCAGCGGCCGCTGCAGCGCCGGTCTGGGTTTGACCACGGCTCGAGTACGGGGATGGTGCTGGTGGCTCAGGAAGGACCCAAGATGGCCAAACTCAAGAACGAGTTCTCAAAGAAGCAGTGGCAGCATTGCTGCGGCAAGGGCTGCAAGAAGTGCGACATCCACAACGCCTACCTCGACGCCTACGGGCATCGAGCGGGTGAGAAGAAGTTCGCCAAAGACCACGCGAAGATGCACTAGGCGGGCGCCTACGGCGCCGCCGGCCTAGTACACGTCGGGTACGAACGTCTGGTTCTCGAAAGGCGGCCGCACGTAGCCCTTGTCCTCCACGCGCGGCGGCAGCTTGAACGGCTTGGGCGTGAGGTCCTCGTAGGGGATCAGACTCAGCAGATGGTGGATGACGTTGAGCCGTGCCCGCTTCTTGTCGTCGGCGTTGACCACATACCAAGGCGACAGCTTGGTGTCGGTGTAGCGGAACATCTCGTCCTTGGCGCGTGAGTACTCGACCCACCTGTTCCAGCTCTCGAAGTCCATCTCGGAGATCTTCCAGCGCTTGGTCGGGTCTTCGATGCGCGCCTTGAAGCGCTTCTCCTGTTCCTCGTCGCTGACGCTGAACCAGTACTTGACGAGGATGGTGCCGCTGCGGATGAGCATCTCCTCGAACGGTGGACAGGAGCGGAAGAACTCTGTGACCTCGTCCTCCTTGCAGAACCCCATCACCCGTTCGACGCCGGCGCGGTTGTACCANNAGCGGTCGAAGATGACCCACTCGCTGGCCGCCGGCAGGTGCGCGACATAGCGCTGGAAGTACCACTCCGTGCGCTCACGCTCGGTGGGCACACCCAAGGCGACAACGCGCACCGAGCGGGGGTTGAGCGTCTCGGTGACGCGTTTGATGGTGCCGCCCTTGCCGGCCGCGTCGCGGCCCTCGAAGATGGTCACCAGCTTGAGACCTCGGTCGCGGATCCATTCCTGTAGCTTGACGAGCTCGATCTGCAGCTTGCCGAGCTCCTTGAAGTAGGTCTCGTCGTTGAGCTTCTTGCGCTGTTTGGGCTCGACGTCGCCCAAGTCGTCACGCTTCTCAGCGGCCACCGCATCCTCCGTGACTGTCGTCGTCTTGTGCCATCCGCTGGCGGGTCGATGCTACGACCGTGTAGGGGTCTAGTCTACGTCAATGCGGGGCCGGCGGCTGGGCTTCCCCCGGCCCCGCCCGAGGGAATAGGGTGGTCGCCATGGCTGGAGCTCCGGACAACGCAAGCGACGCCGGCGGCCACGTCGTCGGGTTCGTGGACATCGGCACCAACTCGGTGCGGCTGATGCTCGTCCAGGTCGGCCCCGGCCTCGCCTACCGAGTCATCAACCTGCAGCGCGAGGTGGTGCGGCTCGGGGAGGACGAGTTTGGGGACGGCCTGCTGCGGCCGGCCGCCATGGAGCGCGCGCTGGCCGTTTGCCGGTCGTTCGCCGAGCTGGCGCGGTCGAGCGGGGCGACCGAGGTCGTGGCCGTGGCTACCTCGGCGACCCGAGAGGCGCGCAACCGGGCGGCGTTCGTGGCGCGCCTGCGCGACGAGGCCGGACTCGACGTGCACGTCGTGTCCGGCCGCGAGGAGGCGCGCCTCATCTACCTCGGCGTCCTGGGCACCGTGGAACTCGGCGAGCGCACCTTGCTCTGCCTGGACATTGGCGGCGGCAGCACGGAGGTGATCGTCGGCGACGCTCGCCAGGAGCTGTTCCTCGACAGCCTGCCGCTCGGGGCCGCGCGCCTGGCCGGCGACCCGACGTTGCCGGACGTGTCGGGGCCCATATCGGCCGAGGACTACCAGCGTCTGCAGCGCGCCGTGCGTCTCGCCTCAGTGCACGCGGTCAGCGCGGTACGCGGCTTCGACGTTGACGTGGCCTACGGCACGTCCGGCACCATCCGCAACTTGGCGGCCGTGGCGGCCAAGGTGCTGCACGGCCGCGAACCGCAACGCGAAGAGACCGTGACGCTGCCCGACCTGCGCAAGACCATCAAGCTGCTGCGCGGCATGACGCTCGCCGAGCGTCGCCGCGTGCCCGGGCTCAGCCCTGATCGCGCCGACATCGTCGTCGCCGGCGCCGCCGTTCTCGAGACACTGATCGCCGACCTCGAGCTGGCGGCGGTGACGGCGCTTTCGGAGTGCGGGCTGCGAGAGGGCATGCTCATGGACTACCTCTCGCGCAGCCCGCACGCCGCCCTTGTTCACGAGCTCTCGGTGCGCCAGCGTAGCGTGGTGCGCCTCATGCGCGCCGCCGACGCCGACGAAGCGCACGGACGCCACGTCGCGCATCTCTCACTGGAGCTGTTCGACAGCGCCCGAGACCTGGGCTTGCACAAGCTCCGGGCGCCGGAGCGCGAGCTGCTCGAGCCGGCGGCGCTCCTGCACGACGTGGGCAGTTTCATCTCATATGCCGACCACCATCTGCACTCGGCCTACCTCATCGGCAACGCCGACCTACTGGGCTTCGACCAGCGCGAGACCGCCGTCATGGCCGCTACTGCTCTGTTTCATCGCAAAGCGACGCCGAGCGTGCGTCATGGCATATTCGCCGGGCTCGCGGCGACCGACCGCAAGACCGTGCGCACGCTCAGCACGCTCTTGCGCCTGGCAGAGCGGTTGGACCGCAGCCACGGCGGCGTGGTGCGCCACGCTCGGCTACTCGCAGGACCCACACGCCGCGAGCTCGTGCTGCGCCTCGAGACGAAGGGGCCGGCGCAGCTCGAGCTCTGGGGCCTCGAGAAGGCGCGTGCGTCCATGGAGAAGGCACTGCGGCGACGTTTGACGATCGAGACGGTGCCGGCGCCAGGGGCGTCCGCGGACGGTGCTCCTACAGCGAGCCCACCGTCCGCGCCAGACGCGAGCTGAAGGCTCTGCCGCCGATGTGCGTCCACATCTTCGGGAACTCGTCGACCAGGTGGTCAAGCTCGTCTTGGCGAGCCGCGAGGTAGGCCGCCACCCCAGGCGCGACCACCAGCCGCACGGCACGTCGGGCGTGTTCGCGCGGCGGCTCCCAATCGCCCCACGTGAGGAAGTTGCGCAGGATGGCGCAGCTCACGACGGCGTCCTGCAGGTCGCCGAGATGGTCCTGCATGTCCTTGGTCGCCTTGATCAGCGGCTTGGCGTCGGGCCCCAGGACCTCCTCGAAGAACTCGAACGTGTAGCGCAGGCCCTTGCCGGCGATCCGCAGTCTATGGAAACGCACGAGCGGCGTGTCGTGGCCG
>PMKX01000170.1 GCA_003158705.1 Actinomycetota bacterium | reverse complement strand
GCGACGAGCTCGTCGAGCGCCGCGGCTTGCCGGTCACCGCTCGCCGCGGCTTGCCGGTCGCCGCCCGCTGCGGCTTGCCGGTCGCCGCCTGTCGCGGCCTGCCGGCCGCTCCCAGGGCCAGACGTCTGGGCAGGGAGCGGCGGGCGCACCACGCCCACGACCCGCCGCTGGTTCACGCCCAGCCGTTGGAGGACGCCCGGGTCGGGGCTGAAGTCGTAGAGCGCGTACTCTTCCTTGAAGCCCGGGTAGCGCCATACCTTCTCGGGGCCGGCGCCGAAGGGCAGCAGGTGGCTGAGAGGCATGGACTCGGGCACGGCCACCTCGTTCACCAGTCGCAAGTCGAGGCGGCGCAGCGGCTGGGCACGTTCGTCGTCGAGCAGAGTGAGCTGCGGGATGCCCAGCGTCCAGGCGGCTAGCGCCAGGTCGCTGGCGGCGTCGCCGACGACCACGTCGAAGTGGCCCTCGTGGCCCGAGGCCAGGAGCCTGGTGGTGCGATTGGCGAGGCCGATGACGCGCGCCGCGGCGCCCTGGCCACGATGGTGGCCGCTGCCCACGGCGCGCCAGCCGTGGCGCTTGATCAGCTCCTCAGTGTCGCCGAACTGCCGCGCCGTGAGGGTGACCGTGTGCCCCTGGCCTTCCAGTCGCCGGATGATGGGCGCGAAGAAGAGCAGGTTGGAGGAGCCGGTGATGTCGACCCAGACCCTCACCGCGTCAGTGCTCTCGCTCGCCCTCGGACCGGCCGCTCGCCCTCAGGCCAAGCCGGCGGCGACGCCGGCCGCCACTTCTTGCACGGCTTGCTCGGTGAGGTTGGGGTGCATGGGCAGGGCCAGGTTCTGGGCCGCGGCGGCGTCGGTGACCGGGAAGTCGCCGAGCTCGTGGCCCAAGTCGGCCAGCGCCGGCTGCAGCTGCAGCGGCGTGGTGTAGTAAGCGGCACAGTCGATCTGCCGTTCGGCCAAGGCGGCGGCGATGGCGTCGCGCTGCGGGTGACGCATCATGTACAGGTGGTAGACGTGCGTGCAGTCGGCGGGCACCACCGGGCGCAGCACCTGGCGCGGCAGATGGCGGTCGTACCAGGCGGCCACCTGAGCGCGACGGGCGTTCCAGGCGTCGAGCACTTCGAGCTCGATGCGCAGGATCGCGGCTTGCACTTCGTCGAGCCGCGAGTTGTAGCCCATGGCCGTGAAGGTCTTCTTGTCCTTGCTGCCGTGGAAGCGCAGCTCGCGAGCGCGCTGGAGCGCTTCGGTGTCGTTGCCGGTGACCAGGCCGCCGTCGCCGTAGGCGCCCAGGTTCTTGGTGGGGAAGAAGCTGAACACGGCCAGGTCGCCGAGCGAGCCGGCGCGGCGCCCCTTGTAGCGGGCGCCGAACGCCTGGCAGGCGTCTTCGACGACTTTGAGGCCGTGGGCCGCCGCGACGGCGTTGACGGCGTCGGCGTCGGCCGGCAAGCCGAAGAGGTCCACCGGCACGATGGCCTTGGTGCGCGGCGTGACGACGGCCTCGAGTCTGGCGGGGTCGATGTTGAGCGTGTCCGGCTGGATGTCGACGAACACCGGCGTAGCGCCGGCCTGCACGATGGACTCCACCGTGGCGTAGAACGTGAACGGTGTGGTGATCACTTCGTCGCCGACGCCGATGCCCAGCGCCTGCAGGGCGATGGTGACGCCGTCGGTGCCGTTG
Source organism: Actinomycetota bacterium (assembly GCA_003158705.1). Classification (GTDB taxonomy): domain Bacteria; phylum Actinomycetota; class Thermoleophilia; order UBA2241; family UBA2241; genus FEN-672. The sequence continues at coordinate 1,978 of PMKX01000170.1, read as the reverse complement.
GCGACGCCGACGGCCCCGGCAGTGCCCAGGAAGGCGGTCGCCTCGTCCTCGAAGGCTTTCACGTTGGGGCCGAGGATCGCGCGGCCGCTGCGCAGCACCTCCAGCACGGCACTCTCGATGCGCTCCTGCAGCTCGGCGTACTGTCCTTTGATATCCATCAGGCCGATGGCCATAGCGTCTCCAATTGACTCGCGACGTGCCGCTTCAGGGCGGCCTTTCTCGGGGTCAACAGCCTAGCACAGGCCCTCTGTTCGCGCGGTGCCGAGCGGTGCTGTACCCTAGCGGCCATGTCGCACGTGGTGAACTCCCTCGTCACCTTCTGCACCGACCTCATCGGCGACTGGGGCCTGCCGGCCGTGTTCTTGCTCATGCTGCTCGAGAGTGCCTGCATACCGGTGCCCAGCGAGGCGATCATGCTCTTCGCCGGGTTTGCTGTGAGCGAGCACCAGATGAGCCTGTTCGGTGCCGTGACGGTCGGCGTCTTGGGCAACATCGTCGGCTCCTGGATCGCCTACTGGGTCGGCCGCTACGGCGGGCGACCGTTCGTGGACCGCTACGGCAAGTACGTGCTCCTACGCCATCATCATCTTGAGATCTCCGAGCGCTGGTTTGCCAGATACGGCCCGGCCACCGTGTTCTTCAGCCGCGTGATCCCCATAGTGCGCACCTTCGTCTCGTTGCCGGCCGGCTTCGCCAACATGGCCTTCTGGCGCTTCACCTTCTACACCGTGATCGGCTGCGTGCCCTGGGTGCTCATGCTGGGCTACGTGGGTGTGAAGGTGGGCGACAATTGGGACCACATCCAGAAGCGCCTGGAGTACGGCAACTACGTGGTGATCGCCGCCGTGGTGCTGCTGATCGTGTGGTGGGCCGTGCGGCGGCGCGGCCGGCGGGCCGCCGCGCGAGCTGGTGCCGACCCCGGCGCCGGCCAGACCGGCGGCTGACGCGATGGAAGGTGGCGTGACCGGCTCCTGCGTGCGCGACACGGTGACGGTGCGCGTGCCCGCCACCACGGCCAACCTGGGGCCCGGCTTCGACTGTCTCGCTCTCACCCTTGACCTGTGGAACCAGGCGACGTTCACGCTGGGCGGCAGCGGCCTGGAGATCAGCGTGGCCGGTGAGGGCGCCGGGCGCCTGGCGCGCGACCGCAGCAACATGGTCGCGCAAGCCTTGGCGCGCTTCTTTGTGGCACACGGCGAGCCGGCGCCCAGCGGCCTACGCATCGACTGTCAGGTGGCCGTGCCGCTCAGCTCCGGCCTGGGTTCGAGCGCCTCGGCGGCGCTGGCCGGCATCCTGGCCGCCAACACGCTGCTCGGCGAGCCGGCAGACCGCGACGAGGTGCTCAGGCTGGCCGCCGAAGTGGAGGGCCACCCCGACAACGTCGCCGCGGCCTTGTTCGGCGGCCTCGTGATGGTCGTGCGCAACGGCGACCGGCTGCTCACGCGGCGGGTCGAGATCCCGCCGCTGAGCGTGGCCTTGGCCGTGCCCGAGCTGGACGTCTCCACGAGCGCCCTGCGCGCCGAGCTGCCGGGCACGGTGTCGCGCGCCGACGCGGTGTTCAACCTGGGGCGCACGGCGCTGGTAGTGCAGGCGTTGCAGGACGGTGACTTGGAGCTGTTGGGACTGGTGATGGAGGACAAGCTGCACCAGTCCCACCGACTGGCGCACATACCGGGTGGCGCAGAGGCGATGGCAGCCGCCCGCGCCGCCGGTGCGGCGGCTGTGGCGCTTTCGGGCTCCGGTCCCAGCCTGATCGCCTTCGTGCCGGCTGGGACCTCCGCCGCCGACGTGGCCGCGGCCATGACCGCGGCCCTGGGCGAAGCGGGTGTGCCGGCGCGGCAGCTCGTGCTGGCGACAACGGCGGAAGGCGCGCGCGTCACCGCGTAGTCGGGCGGGGGCGGCGCTCGGGTGGGCACATCGCTTGGTGGAAGGCGCTGCCGCTCGGCCGTCGCGGCCAGCTCAGCCGGCCGCCGTCGCT
>PMKX01000061.1 GCA_003158705.1 Actinomycetota bacterium | reverse complement strand
GAGAGCCTCATCGCGGCCGCCGACACGGCGCTGCTGTTTGCCAAGCGCGCCGGCCGCGACATGGTCATGCGCTTCGCCGATGCCTCGCTGGCAGATGTCGACGCGCAGATGCTGGAGGCGCTGGCCTTCCACCTCGAGAATGCCGACATCGAGACGGCCGAGACCTTCGCCAACGCCGTGGAGCTGCGCGACGGCTTCGGAGGCAACCACTCGCTGGCAGTCGCCGAGTCCGTCACCCGCATGCTCGACGAGCTGGAACTGGACGAAGTCGAGAACCAGATGATGCGCTTGGCTGCCCTCATCTACGACATAGGCAAGATCGGCGTGCCCGTGGACGTGCTGAACGCCAGGGGAGAGCTGGGCAGCGAGCAGCTCGACGCCATCCGCCAGCACCCGGAGATAGGCAAGCAGCTCATCGAGAGCACGGTGAGGTTGGCGCGCACCATACCCGCCGTGCTGCACCACCACGAGCGCTGGGACGGCACGGGCTACCCCGACGGCATGAAGGGGGAGGAGATCCCCATCTCGGCTCGCGTCATCGCCATCTGCGACTCCTACGAAGCGATGATCTCCGACCGGCCCTATCGGACGGCGCTCACCAAGGATGAGGCGCTGGCCGAGCTGCGCCACGAGTCGGGCAAGCAGTTCGACCCCGACCTTGTGGAGCGCTTCATCGCTTGCCTGCCTGATGACGCATCCGCAGGCAAGGTTGCCAAGGGACCGGCGCAGGCGACGCACGAGGCGCCGCCCGACGCGAAGGGCGCTCAGAAGCCGAAGAGGGACGCGCCGCCGACGGACGAGGTTCTGCCGGCGAGCGACGTACCGCCGCCGAGCGCCGAGCCGGAAGCAGAAGAGTAGAACGGGAAAGGCGAGGGCGGGGAGCCTGCAGGCTACCCCGCCCTCGCCTTCTTGCGCTTTGGATTCGGCGAGCCCGCCCTATGAGGTCGGCCAGGTGGTGGCGTGGATGTCCATCACCTTGTGCAACAGCTCCACGGCCTCGTCGTGCGGGCGCTGGAACGAGTTGCGGCCCATGATGGTGCCGAAGCCTCCGCCCAAGGCGGTCTGGCGGTTCTCCTCGAGTACGTCGTCGACGCCCTTGGCCTCGCCGCCCGAGAAGATGACGATGCGGCGGCCGTCGAAGGCGCTCTGCACTACGTGGCGCACACGGTCGGCGAGCGTGTCGGTCTTGACGCCGGCCTTCTCCATGGCCTTCTGGGCGGCAGCGTGCTCGACGTGCGCCGTCGGCGGCTTGATCTTGATGATGTGGGCGCCGAGCTGGGCGGCTATCTGGGCGGCGTAGGCGATCACGTCCAGCGCCGTCTCGCCTTCCTTGGTGATGCCGGAGCCACGCGGGTAGGACCAGACGACCACCACGAGGCCGGCCGCCTTAGCGTCGGCGGCGAGGTCACGCAGCTGCTCGTACATGTCGTTCCGCGCACCCGAGGCAGGGTAGATGGTGAAGCCGATGGCCGTGCAGCCGAGCCGCAGGGCGTCGTCGACCGAGGCGGTCACCGCCGGGATGGGGTCGGCGCCGCCGTAGAGGGAGTCCGAGTTGTTGGCCTTCAGGATCAGCGGTATCTGGCCGGCGTAGTCGCGTGCCCCGGCCTCGATGAAGCCGAGAGGTGCGGCGTAGGCGTTGCAGCCGGCGTCAAGGGCGAGCTGGAAGTGGTAGCGCGGGTCGTAGCCGGGCGGGTTGGGCGCGAAACTGCGCGCCGGCCCGTGCTCGAAGCCCTGGTCGACCGGCAGGATGACGAACTTGCCGGTGCCGCCCAGGCGACCGTGCATGAGCATGCGGTAGAGGTTGGCCAGGGTGCCGGGACTGTCTGCTCCGTACCACGAAAGGATCTCGCGCACTCTGTCTGGGTTGGCCGGCATCTTCTCACGCTCCTCAAAGTCGTTGTCGACGCGCAGCGATCTGGCCCTGCGCGTCCCGCAGCAAGTTGTACCCGAACGGCTGGTATAGAGTCATCATCATGACGACGCCGGACGTTGACCGCACCAGGGAAGCCTATCCCAAGATCGAGCTGCACGTGCACCTCGAGGGTACGGTGCGGCCGGCGACGCTGCTGCGCATNNCTGTACGCCTTTCGCGACTTCGACCACTTCATCGACATCTGGCTGGCGACCACGCCGGCTCTGCAGCATGCGGCCGACTTCCGCCAGGTGGTGGTCGACTACGCCGCCGAGGCCAAGAGCTTCGGCTGTGTCTACATGGAGGGCATCTTCTCGCCGGCCGAGCCGGCGGTGCGCGGCGTGCCTTGGGACGAGGTCTTCGAGGGCTTCTGCGACGGCGCCCAGGAGGCGCGCGAACTGCACGGCGTGGAGGTGCGCTTCACGCCCGACATCACCTCACCGTTCAGCCTCGAGCTCGCCGAGGAGACGGCGCGCCGCGCCGTCTCCTTTCGTGATCGCGGCGTAGTCGGCATCGGGCTCGGCGGCTCGGTCGGCGCGCCATACCAGCCGGCGCCGTTCGCGCGCGCCTTCGCCATCGCCCGCGAGGGCGGTCTGGGCTCGGTGCCGCACGCCGGCGAGGTGGCCGGCGCCGCCACCGTGCGCGTCGCCCTTGAAGTGCTGCACGCCGACCGCATCCGCCACGGCATCCGCGCCGTCGAAGACCCGGCTGTGGTCGCCGAGCTGGTGCGGCGCGGCACCGTCTGCGACGTGACGCCCATCTCCAACCTGCGCACCAAAGTGGTCGCCTCGCTCCAGGAACACCCGTTGCCCCAGCTTGTGGCCGCCGGCGTGCGCTGCTCCATCTCCAGCGACGACCCGGCGCTGTTCGACACCGATCTGGGCCGGGACTGTGCCGCCGCCGTCGAGCTCGGCCTCACGCCACAGCAGATGTACGACAACGCCCTGGCCGGCGTGCTCTGCGATGAGGCTACGCGCGAGCGGCTGCGCGCCCTGGGCGACGCCTTCGACTGGGAGGCCGCGCAGTAGGCGCCGCGCGCGCTCGCGGCGGCGTGCTTGTGGCGCCGGCAAGCCGTAGCGCGCAAGCCGCACCACGCTTGCCGTGTCACGCAGCCTAGGCGAGTGTCTGGTACTTGAGCAGCCAGAAGTAGTCGAGGAGCTCCACGTGCACGTCAGCGACCGGACGCGCGAGACCGGCGAGCGTGTCGCGCAGCTCGCGCTCGTCGGGGAAGTTCTTGCGGATCTCATGATGCGAGCCGTCGTCGAGCTTGCGAACCTGAAAGGTGTCGCCGTGCTCGTCCGTGCGGCTGATCGGGGTGCTGCTGCCGGGCACGTAGCGATTGTCGACGGCGATCACCGGGCTGCCCGGCGCGAGGCGCACGTTGAGCTGGCCGAGCAGGGCGGGCAGGCGCGGCCGCTCGAGGTGCGACCAGAGGAAGCCCACGAAGGCGGCGTCGAAGCGGCCGGTCACGGCATGCAGGTCGAACGCGTCGGCGACCGCGAAGCGCACGCTGGCGCCGCTCCAGTCCTTCGTGCGCGCGAGCCTGAGCACCTCGGCGTTCACGTCAGTTGCCGTGACCGAGCGCGCCGTGTCGGCGATGGCCCGCGTCCAGTAGCCCGTGCCGCAGGCGATCTCGAGCACGTCCCGACGTTGGAACTCTGCCCGCAAGCGCGTCGTGAGCTGCGCCAAGTCGGCTTGCCGCTCGGGCTTCTCGTAGATGCGCTCGTACTCGCGCGCCCGCCGCGCGTAGTAGTCGGTGAGGTCGGTGCTCAGTTCAGGATCCATTTGCGCGCCGGATCATCGCCATCAGATGCCCGAGCCTCATGTGGTGGGCTGGGCGGGGGTCGGAGGCAGGAGCCGTGACATGGGTGGAGCATAGCCCTGCTTCGCTTTCGACGCCAAGGGTGGGGAGGAGGCCGGGTCAGGCCGGGTCAGGCCATGTCGCGTGTCGGAGGGCCGCGACGAGACGGCGAACGGACCTCCAAAGCCGGAGCAATTGTGGTAGCATATAGTCAAAACCCGGATTGGCCTGCGAGCCGAGTGGCTCGTATCGTTACCACCCCGAGCGACACCTGGTAGTATTCCGCCGAACTCGCTGAGTGCGGCACAAGCTAGGAGACTGCTGTGGCAGTGAAGGCTCGCTCTCGCCGACAGCCCGACGTTCAGTCGGGCGCGCCCGTGCCCGTCGACCCCTGGCCGCAGATCATGCGCGGGCTGGAGGGCAAGCGCTCCGACCTGGTGCCCGTGCTGCAACGCGCGCAAGCCGCCTTCGGCTACTTGCCGCAGGATGCCGTGCGACGCATCGCGCGCTGGCTCAAGCTCTCCGAGAGCGACGTTTTCGGCGTCGCTACGTTCTATGCCCAGTTCCGCTTCACTCCGCCTGGTCGTCACCACCTGCGTGTCTGCCTGGGTACGGCCTGCCACGTCAAGGGCGGCGAACAGATGATGGAGACGCTCGAGCGCCGGCTGGGGGTGGGCGCCGGCCAGACCACGGCCGACGGCGAGTACGACGTCGAGCGCGTCGCCTGCCTGGGGTGCTGCGCGCTGGCGCCGGTGGTGACGCGAGACGAGCACACCTACGGCCGGATGAGCGTTCTCAAACTGCAGGAGCTGCTGGATGGCGCTGCAGACGCTTGAGCGGCGGCGGCGCCGGGCGGAGAGCCGCTGGCGCGCGCTGGCACGCAGCCGGCGGCCTGTCATCTATGTCGGCATGGGGTCGTGTGGCCTCGCAGCCGGCGCCGAGGACATGCTCGCCGGGGTCCGTGCGTGCCTCGCCGAGCGGCAGGTCGAGGCGCAGATCGTAGAGGTCGGTTGCATCGGGCCCTGCTACCTCGAGCCCCTTCTGGATGTACAGCTTCCCGATCGGCCGCGACTGAGCTACGCGAACATGACCGCTCAGTCTGCGGCGAAGACATTGGGCGCCCTGCTCGACGGCCGCGTACCGAAAGCCCACCTGATCGGCAGCTTCGAGGGCTGGGCTGACGTGGAGAGCGGCCGCGATCGTGGCGGCTCGGCCGGCGGCGACGGTGCCGGCGGCGACGGTGCCGGCGACGGCTTCGCCGGCCTGCCGCGCTTCGTCGATCACCCCATGCTGCGCGATCAGGTGCGGGTCGTCCTGCGCAACTGCGGCATCATCGACCCGGAGGAAGTCGACCACTACCTCGCCCGCGGCGGCTACCGCGCCCTCGAGAGGTGCCTCGGCATGCCCAGTGAGGCTGTCATCGACACGGTGAAGGCGTCGGGCTTGCGTGGCCGTGGCGGCGGGGGCTTCCCGACCTGGCAGAAGTGGCTCGTCTGCCGTAAGACAGAGGACGAGCAGCGCTACTTGATCTGCAATGCCGACGAAGGCGACCCCGGCGCGT
>PMKX01000076.1:3427-4863 GCA_003158705.1 Actinomycetota bacterium | reverse complement strand
CACCCTGCGCCACATGCGCGAGCAGTCGCAGCCCACGCTGATCGACCGCCGTGTGCGCGAGGAATGGGAGCAGATGGGCTCGCTCACCAGCTACGAGCGCGCGACCCGCGAGGCGCGGCGGATCCTCGAGACGCACGTGCCCGACCCGCTGCCGCCGGGCGCGGCCGAGCAGATGCGCGGCATCATCGCCGAGACCGAGCGCGAGCTGGGGGTGAGCACGTGAGCGGCGCGAGCGAAGCCGACGCCGCCCGCCGCGAGGGCGCCTCAGCAGGCCGCGCGGCGGCCGCAGGCGCCTACCGCGTCGCCGCTTGCCAGTTCGAGCCGCGCCTGTTCGACGTGGCGGCCAACCTCGCCAAGATGGAGGAGCTGGCGCGGCGAGCCGCCGCCGCCGGCGCGCGGCTCGCCGTGTTCCCCGAGTGCTGTCTGTGCGGCTACGCCATCGGCAAGCAGGCGCCGCGCATGGCCGCCTTTGCCGAAGTGGCCCTCGGCGCCGACCGCGGGCCGAGCGTGCGGCGCCTCGAAGCCCTGTCGGCGGCGCTCGACCTGCAGCTCGTCTTCGGCATGCCGGAGCGCAGCGACGGCGTGGTCTACAACAGCGCCGTGCACGTGCGGTCCCTCGAAGGCGCCGTGGCCGCCGACCGCAAGATCCATCTCTGGGAGGACGACACGCAGGTCTTCGCCCCCGGCGAGGGCGCGGCCGTGCACGCCGCGCCAGCCGGCCGACTCGCCTCGCTCGTCTGCTACGACCTCGAGTTTCCCGAGGCGGCCCGCGTCGCCGCGCTCGAGGGTGCCGACTTGATCGCCGTATGTACGGCCGACATGTCGCCCCATGAGCACTACCAGCACGTGTTCGCGCGCGCCCGGGCCATGGAGAACTGCGTCTTCGTCGCCGTGGCCAACTGCCTGGGCGAATCGGAGGGAACGGTCTTCTACGGACGCAGCATCATCACCGACCCACTGGGGACGGTGCTGGCCGAGGCTGAGTCCGAGGAGACGGTGCTGGTCGCCGAGGTCGACTTGAGCCTTTGTGAAACGGCGCGCCGCGAGCTGCACTACGAACAGAGCCGGCGGCCGCAGACGTACGGGCCGCTCACCGAGACGTAGCCGCGCCGGCCTGCGGCCGCCGAGCGCCGCGCCACCTGCCGCCGAGCGCCGCGCCGAGAGACAAACAAAATCAGGGCGGGGCGGGTGGCTGAAGCCACCCGCCCCGCCCTCTGACCGCTGCTCCTTCGGCCGACAAAGCTCGATTCATATATCGGCCTCGGCGGCGCCGGCACGAGTGCCTAGCGTAGGCTCAACAGGCAACGGGCAGCCCGGCATTCCAGCGGCGCACGCACGTGCCGGCGGGTCGCCCGCTGCGCGTTTGGCCGTGCCGACCTTCTGGTAGGGTTCGGCTATGCTGGCAGCGGTCACCTTCGACTTCTGGAACACCATCT
>PMKX01000076.1:0-3385 GCA_003158705.1 Actinomycetota bacterium | reverse complement strand
GCTGCGCTCGCGCGTGCCCGCCGAGGCGCGCGAGCGCCTCACAACGCACTTCAGCCGCGTCGTCCTGGAGGTGGCTCCCGAGCCCACACCCGGCAGCGCCACGGTCATCGCCAAACTGGCCCAGCGCTACAAGCTGGCCGTGATCTGCGACACCGGCTACGCGCCGGGCAGTGTGCTGCGCGAGTTGCTCGACAAGCACGGCCTCACCGGCGCCTTCGACTACCTGTACTTCTCCGACGAGGGCGGCGTGAGCAAGCCCGACGTGCGCGTGTTCCGGCGCGTGCTCGAGGAGCTCCATGTGCCCGCCTACCAAGCGGCGCACGTGGGCGACATGGAGCGCACCGACATCGTCGGCGCCCACGCGGCCGGCATGCTGGCGGTGCACTTCGTGGGCGCCAACGGCCGCGACGCCGACGAGTCCACGGCCGACGCCGTGGTGCGGCGCTTCGCCGATCTCCCTGCCGTGCTGGGGAGCCTCGTTTGTCCGGGCTGCTGATCAGTCGCGGGAGCCGCGAGCGCGGCTCTACCCTGTTCGTGTTCGCGGTCGCCGTCGTCCTGCCGATGACCGTGCTCCTCACGATCGCCGGGCTGATCAAGATGCACGGCAATATGCAGTGGGACGTGTATCTGCTGCGACTCGCGGCGCGCCATCACAAGCCCGGGCTCACCGTCGCCATGAAGACCGTCACCACTTTGGGCTCTCTTCTCGCCGTCAGTCTGCTCGCCTCGGCGGTGGTGGTCGTCCTGCTGCTGGCCCGCGCCCGGCGCCAAGCCTTCTTCGTGGTCGTGGCCGTGAGTTCGGCCGTGCTCCTCAACCTGTGGCTCAAAGTGATCTTCCACCGCCGGCCGCCCAACGTGGTACATCCGCTCCTGGCGCCGGACAAGTACTCGTTCCCCAGCGGCCACACCATGAGTGCCACGGCGCTGGCCACGGCCCTCGTCATCATCGCCTGGCCCACCCGTTGGCGGTGGGTCGTCACGCCGTTGGCGCTCGCCTACGCCTTCCTCGTCGGCATCTCGCGAGTGTACCTGGGCATGCATTTCCCCTCCGATGTGCTGGGCGGCTGGGCGCTCTCGCTCGCTTTGGTCACCGGCGTGTACCTGATGCTCGAGTCGGTGTTGGGCAAGGAGCAGCCGTGATCGTGCGTGTACACTCCTTGGTAAAGTTGCCGGAGGCCGTCGCGCGCCTCGAACGACCGGGAAAGGAACGAGCATGAGCGTCGTCGATCTGCAGCCCTGGCTGGACCGCGCCCGCGAACTCGGCGCCGATGACGCCACGCTCATCGACCCGCAGCAGGTCGTCACCGCCGAGTGGGTGCGGCTGAAGTGCGAGTTCGGCTGCGACGGCTTTGGCGAGTGCCGCACGTGCCCGCCGCACTCGCCCACGCCGGCTACCACGCGCCGCGTATTGGACGAGTTCCGGCGCGTCATCCTGATGCGTGTGGGTCCGAGCACAGACCAGGCCGACTCCGACCGCCTGCACGAGGGGCTGCGCAAGACGGCCACCGGCCTGGAGCGCGAGCTCTTCTTGGCCGGCTTCCACAAAGCGTGGAGCATCCCCTGCGGCCCTTGCGAGGAGTGTGACCCCTGCAACCTGGAGGGCGCCTGCCTGCATCCCGAGCGCTCGCGCCCATCTATGGAGGCCTGTGGCATAGACGTGTTCTCGACCGTGCGTAACGCAGGCTGGGAGATCGAGGTCGTGCGCGACCGCACCTCGCCGTACCGATTCTTCGCGCTGGTGCTGGTCGACTAGGAGCCGATGAGGGCGGCCGCGGCCCGCAGCCGCGCGGGCACCTCGTCCTGACCCAGCACGCAGAGGCTCTCGAACAAGCCCGGCGTCACAGTCTGGCCGCTCATGCCCAGACGCAGCGCCGCAAACACCGCTTTGACTGGGACACCGAGCTCTTCGGGCAGGGCGCGCACGGCGCCCTCCACTTGCTCGGCGTCCCACACGGCCAGCGTCTCCAGCCGCTGCGCCGCCGCCGCCAGCGTGCGCGCCGCCTCGGGCGTCGCCCCCAGGCGCTCGCGGGCCTCATCGCCGATCGTCAGCGGCCGGAAGAGCCAGCCGGCGATGGCCACGAAGTCGGCCAGCACCTCGACCTTCTCCTTCACCAGCGGCGCCGCGGCGCGCGTGAGCCAGTCCTGCTGGCTGCTGGGCGGCGCCACGAAGAGCAGCTCCGCCGCCTCGTCGGCCCAGCCGGGTCCCGAGTCTACGCGCGCCGTCGCTTTCTGCGGATCGGCGTAGAAACCGATGCGCATGAGGTACTCGGCCAGACGCTGGCCAAGCTCCTCGTCGGTCATCTGGCGGATGTAGCGACCGTTCATCCAGCGCAGCTTCTCCTGGTCGAAGATGGTGGCACTGGTGCCGAGCTTCTCGATGTGGAAGTCGCGCACCAGGTCGTCGAGGCTCCAGACGATCATGCTCTCGTCGAACTCGCTACTGAGGAAGCAGAGGTAGTTGCGCACCACCTCAGCCAGGTAGCCCATCGCCGTGAGCTGCTCGAGCTTCGTCGCCCCGTGGCGCTTGCTGAGCTTCTTGCGGTCGGTGCCGAACAGTAGCGGCATGTGCAGGAACACCGGCAGCGGCGCGCCCAAAGCCTGGTAGACGAGAATCTGCTTGGGCGTGTTGCTGAGGNNAGGTGGTCGTCGCCGCGGATGACGTGCGTGATGCCCATGGTCACGTCGTCGACGACCACCGCCAGGTTGTAGGTGATGGTGCCGTCGGAACGCTGGACGATGAAGTCGCCGATGGTCTCGTTGGCGAACTCGACCGGCGTCCGCAGCATGTCTTCGAAGACGGTCGTGCCGGGCGGCACACGAAAGCGCAGCGTCCAGGGCTCGCCGGCGGCCTGGCGCCGCGCCACTTCGTCGGCGGCCAGGTCGCGGCAGCGGCCGCCGTACACCCAGGCGCGCTTCTCGGCCTGTGCCGCCTGTCGCCCGGCCTCGAGCTCCTGCGGCGTGCAGAAGCAAGGGTAGAGGTGCCCGCCGGCCACGAGCTTGTCGACGTACTCGCGGTAGATGTGCGTACGCTCGGTCTGCCGGTACGGCCCGTGGGCGCCGGGCACGCCCGGCCCTTCGTCCCAGTCAAGGCCCATCTCGCGCAGCGAGCGCAGGATCTGCTCTATGGCCTCGTCGGTGGAGCGCGACACGTCGGTGTCCTCGATGCGCAGGATGAACACACCGTCGTGCTGTCGGGCGTAGATGAAGTTGTAGAGCCCCGTGCGGGCGCTGCCCAGGTGCAGGTACCCGGTGGGCGACGGAGCAAAGCGGACGCGGACCTCACTCATAGGAGCGCAATGATACAGCAGGGCAAGCCAGCACGGAGGCGTCCCGCGCGGTAGCGACCAGCGCGGAGACGGCGAGCGCGGAGACGGCCAGCGCGGAG
>PMKX01000135.1:2774-18612 GCA_003158705.1 Actinomycetota bacterium | reverse complement strand
GCTCGACAGCGAGCCCATCTTGCGTACCTGCTTCAACTGCTCGAGGAAGTCCTCGAAGGTGAACTCGGCGCGCCGCAGCCGCTCCTCCATGCGGGCGGCCTCTTTTTCGGAGATGTCGGTCTGGGCCTTCTCGATCAGGGTCAGCACATCGCCCATGCCCAGGATGCGCGAGGCCATGCGGTCGGGATGAAAGGAGTCGAAGTCGTCGAGCTTCTCGCCGGTGCTGGCGAACTTGATGGGCTTGCCGGTGACGGCCCGCACCGACAGCGCGGCCCCGCCGCGAGCGTCGCCGTCGAGCTTGGTGAGCACCACGCCGTCGATGTCGACGCGCTGCTTGAACTGTTCGGCGGCGTTGACCGCGTCCTGACCGGTCATGGCGTCGATCACCAGCAGGATGTTGTGGGGCTTGACCGCCTTGCGGATGCGCACGAGCTCCTCCATGAGCTCGTCGTCGACGTGCAGACGACCGGCCGTGTCGATGATGGCCACGTCGCCCTTGTCGCGGGCGAAGGCCACACCGTCTCGCGCGATGTCGACGGGGTCGAGATGGGCGCCGGGCGCGAAGACCGGCACACCCACACGCTCGGCGAGCGTGACGAGCTGCTCGATGGCCGCCGGCCGGTAGACGTCGGCGGCGATCAGCACCGGCCGCTTGCCGTCTTTCTTAAGGAGCTGGGCAAGCTTGGCGCAGGTCGTGGTCTTGCCCGAGCCCTGCAGACCGGCCAGCAGGATGATGGTCGGCGGACGGCCGCTGAAGGCCAGGCGGGAGTCGCCCGAGCCCATCAGCGCGACGAGCTCCTCGTCGACGATCTTCACGACCTGCTGGGCCGGCGTGAGGCTCTCCATGACCTCGGCGCCCAGGGCGCGCTCCTTCACGTGATTGACGAACTGGCGGACGACCTTGAAGTTGACGTCGGCCTCGAGCAGGGCCAGGCGGATCTCGCGCATCGCCTTGTCGACGTCGGCTTCGCTCAGCTTGCCATGACCGCGCAGCTCGCCGAAGACGCCCTGCAGGCGCTCGGAGAGGGAATCGAACATGCTTCAGACGCCTCTTTCGCCGGGGACAGTGGGACGGTACCCACGGACTCTGGATTCTACCGCCCCCCGCGCCAGCCCGAAAAGCCCGGCCTGACCGTCGCGCCACCCGCCGCCGAGCTCGATGGCCCACCGGCGATGCGGCAGGCCGGCCCAGACCAGCTCCCCCTGGGGGGTCATGCCGAGCCGCCGGGCGACCGCCTCGGAGCGCGGGTTGTGGATGTAGATGAGGCTCACCACGCGCTTCAGTCCGAGCGTGCGGGCGCGCTCGAGGCAGGCGGCGCCGGCCTCGGTGGCGAACCCCTGCCCCCAGTAGTCGCGGTGCAGGTGGTAGCCGAGCTCGAGCTCGCGGCCCGTGTCGAGGTCGCGCCACACAAGACCGGCGCCGCCGATCACCTTCGCGCTCTGCCTGAGCACGACCGCGCGCCGGCCGCTGCCGTCGCCGGCCGCCAGGCCGATCTCCTCTTCCAGCCAGAGCCGCGCCCGCTCACGGGTGAACGGCTCCTTGACCCACCAGAACACCTCGGGCTCGGCGAGGATCTCGGCGACGTCGTCGAGATCGGCCGCCGTGTAGTCGCGCACGATGAGCCGCGGCGTGTCGAGGCGCAGCCTCACGAGCCGGCCGGCGTGTCGTCGAGAAACAGCGCCCGGGCGAACTCGTCGGGATCGAAGGGGCGCAGATCTTCGAGCCTCTCCCCCACGCCGATCAGCTTGATAGGGATGCCGAGCTCCTCGCGGATGGCGATGACGATGCCGCCTTTGGCGCTGCCGTCGAGCTTGGTGAGCACGACGCCGGTCACCTCGACGGACTCGGCGAACACCTGCGCCTGCCGCAGGCCGTTCTGGCCCGTCGTGGCGTCGATCACCAGCAGGGTCTCGTGCGGCGCCCCCGGGATCTGCTTCTCGATCACCCGGCGCACCTTGGCGAGCTCGTTCATGAGGTTCACCTGGGTGTGCAGGCGCCCCGCGGTGTCGACGATCACGACCGCGGCGCCGCGCGACCGGGCGGCGGCGATGCCGTCGTAGACGACCGCCGCGGGGTCGCTGCCGGGCGCCTGGCGGACGATCTCGCAGCCGACTCGCGAGGCCCATTCCGAGAGTTGCTCGACGGCCGCCGCGCGGAACGTGTCGGCGGCCACCATGAGCGGCGTCTTGCCGAGCTCGGCGAGGCGAAAGGCGAGCTTGCCGATGGTCGTCGTCTTGCCGGTGCCGTTGACGCCGACCACGAGGATCACTGAGGGCTGCTGCGAGACGTCGATCAGGCGCTCGTCGGGGTCGTCGGGCGACAGCAGGCGGGCGACGATCTCAGACAGGCGGCCGAGCAGTTCGTCGCGGGTCGTCAGGTTCTCCTCGGCCGCCTCGCGCTCGAGCTGCTCGACGATCCTGACCGTCGCCTCGACGCCGACGTCGGCGAAGATCAGCGCCTCTTCGATCTGTTCCCAGAGCTCGTCGGTGATGCCGTCGAAGAGGATCGTGCGAAAGTGTTCGCGCAGCGCCCCGCCGGCCTTGCCGAGATTCTCACGCAGCTTGCCGAACAGACCACGGCGCTCTTCGTCTTCGTGCTCGACCGCGACCGCCGGCAACTCGCTCGACAGCCCCTTGAACGCTTCGTGCCAGTCCACCTCAGCTCGCTCCCGCCTCGTGATCGATCTCTTCCTCGGCCATGCGGGCGCTGACGACCTGCGACGTGCCGTCGGCACCCATCGTCACGCCGTAGAGCAGGTCGGCCGCCTCCATCGTGCGCTTCTGGTGGGTGATGATGAGAAACTGGGTCTTCGACCGGTAGTCGCGCACCAGCGAGACGAACAGGCCGATGTTGATGTCGTCGAGCGCCGCCTCGACCTCGTCGAGGATGTAGAACGGGCAGGGATGAGCCAGGACCAGCGCCATGAGGAAGGCGATGGCCACCAGCGCCCGTTCGCCGCCGGAGAGCAACTGCAGCTTCTTGCCCAGCTTGCGCGCCGGTTTAACCTCCACGGCCACGCCGGCCGCGCCATCGTCGCCTTCGACGAGCGCCAACCGCCCGCGTCCGTCCGGAAAGAGGATGGCCGTCATCTCGGCGAACTTCTCCTCGACCGCAGCGAACGTCTCGGTGAAGTCGGCATCCACACGTGCCGTGAGCTCGGCGATGAGCTCGAGCAGGTCGGCCGTCGACTTCTCAAGATCGCGACGCTGCTCGCGCAGGAAGCTCGCTCGCTCGCCGAGCTCTGCGCATTCGGCCTCGGCGAGCGGATTGACCGGCCCGATACCTTCGCGGCGGCGCTCGAGACGCTGGCCGTGGGCAGCGAGCGCCGCCGCCTCGGCCTCATCGGCCGGCGGCTCGAAATGAGCTATCTCGAGCCGGGACGCGACCTCTTCGAACTGCGCCGCCAGCTCACGACGCCGATCCTGCAGCCGGGCCACCTCTACTTGCGCCTGCGTGTGGCGCTCGGTGAGGGTCTCCCCGTCGTGACGCAAAGCGGCCTCGCGGTCGGCCAACTCGCGCATGACCGCGCGATCCAGACCACTGTTCTCGCTCGACGACTCAGCCAGGCGCTCCACCAACCCTTCGCCACGCACACACAACGCCGAGAGCACGGCGGAGAGCCCGGCACACAGGGAGCGCGCTTCGGGCACCACCTGCAGACGACGATCCAGCTCCTTGAGGCGCGCCTCTGCGCCGGCGCGTTGCTTCTCGGCACGGCTCGCCGCAGCGCGCCGCTCTTCGAGCTCGACCCGAGCCCGCGTGACGGCAGCCAGCGCGGCCTCGTAGGCGCCTTCCGCGGCGGCCACCTCGGCCTCCGCCGCGGCCAGCGGCTCGCCTTGCCGCTCGACTTCGAGCAGCGCCTGCGCCGCATGTGCCGACAGCTCGCGCAGCTGACCCTCGAGGTCGGCGTTCTCCGCCGCCAGCGCCGCGCTCTCCCGGCGCGCGCGCTCGATGAGGGCGTCGGCCTCATGCGCGCGTGTCTCGACCCGGCTCAGCTCGCGGCGCGCAGCGGCCGCCTTCTCGCGCGCCTCCCGGACGTGAGCGTCGGCGCGCGCCAGCTTCTGCGCGGCTTGATCGGCAACTGCACGCTGGCGCGCCGCCACGGCCTTCTCGCGCACCTCCTGGCTCTGGATCACGTCAAGCTCCGACCGCAAGCGGTCGTGCGCCGCCCGCCGGTCGAGGAGCAAAGCCGCCGGGACACCAGCCGCCAAGCCAAGCTGCCCCTCGCGGGGACGGTAGTACGCCCCGTCCCGCGTCACGGCCAGCCCGGCGAAGTCCACCGGCACCGTCTGCAGATCGTCGACGATGACCACGTCACCGAGCGCATCGGCCAGGCCGCCCTCATCGTCGACGCTGACCTTGTCCAAGAGAGGCACCGCGCCGGGAAACGTGGCGCGGTCATGAGCTCGCGAAGGCAGCACCAGACGCACGAGCGTGACGCCGGCGTGCCTGAGGGCTTGCAGCAGCGACCACTGGTCCACGCCGTGCGGCACGGCAAGTGCACCCGGCAGCTGAGCCAGTGCGGCAGCCAAGGCTCTCTCGTAGCCGGCCGTACAGGACACCACGCTCGACAGGGCGACCGCACCGGGGTAGTCGCGAGCCACCGCCAGCACCTCTTCCCCCACGTCCTGCAGCTCGCGCAGCCCAGCCTCGAGATGCTCGATCTGCGCGCTGAGGCTCTGCCGCCGAGCGAGAAGCTCGTTCGCGTGGTCTGCGGCCGTCGCCGCCTCCGACGCGGCCGACTCGTGTTCTGAGGACGCCTGCCTATGAGCGACCTCCGCCTTTGCCAACGCCGTCTCGGTCTTCTCCGACTCCTGCTGCGCAGACACCAGGGAGGCCGCCGCGTCGCCACTCGCCGCCTCGAGGCGCTCGACCTCGCTCGCCAGGCGCGCCGACTCCTCGGCCACGGTCTGGGCGCGCTCCCGCAGCCGCTGCGCGCGCGCCTGGGTGTTCTCGTTGTCGACGACGGCCGCCGAGACAGCGCTGCGCCGCTCGCCGAGGTGCTGCCGCGCTGCGGCCAGAGCGCTCGCCTGCAGAGTATGCTCCTGCTCGCCCGCGCCAAGCGCCTCCACCAGAGCCTGCTCCTCGCTCGGCCAGTCGCCGGCGGACAGGTGCGAAGAGCCGCCGGCGAGACCTGCCAGCAGCCGCACGCGCTCGCCCTGGGCAGCGCTCTGGACCTCCTCCAGCAGCCGACCGCGCTGTTCGCTGAGCCTCCGGCAACTTTCAAGCCTGCCGGTGAGAACGCGTGCGCGAACCACCCGCCGGGCACGGCGCTCGCGCTCCTCCACCTCGCGCGTGAACGCTTCTTCCTCGGCGGCGCGTTGAGCGCCGATCTCCGCCAGGCCGGCCGTGAGAGCGCCGCGCTCACCCTCCAGGCCCTCCAGCTCGTGGCGCCTCTCCGTCACGTGAGCGTCGAGCTGCTCGAGCTGGCCCACCAGCAGACGTCCGCGCAGCTCGGCGATCTCGCCCTCCACCGTGCGCAGCTGTTCGGCGGCCGAAGCCTGNNTCCAGATTGCGGTGCACTTCGCGGAGCTTGAGCTCGGCGCGCTCACGACGACGCTTGAACCGGCCGAGTCCGGCGGCCTCCTCGATGAGCGCTCGGCGATCTTCGGGCTTGCTCTGCAGAAAGGATTCGACCTTTCCCTGGCTGACGATGGAGTGCAGCTCCTTGCCGAGTCCGATGCCGGCCATGAGCTCGACCACGTCCGTGAGCCGGCACGCCGTGCGATTGATCGCATACGCGGACTCGCCGTCGCGACCCACACGGCGGCTGATCGCCACCTCTGACATGGGCAGCGGCAAGGCGCCGTCGGTGTTGTCGAAGGTGAGCTCGACCTCCGCCTGAGCCGCAGCCCGCCGCCCGTCGCTACCGGCAAAGATGACGTCCTGCATAGAGGAGCCGCGCACGTTGGTAGGGCTTTGCTCGCCCAAGGCCCATACGACGGCCTCGGAGAGGTTGCTCTTGCCGCTGCCGTTGGGACCGATGACGACCGCTACCCCAGGCTCGAACACGAGCTCCGTCTGCTTGGCGAAGGACTTGAAGCCCTTGACGCGCAGTGACTTGAGGTACACCTACCCGACCTTGTCGCTGGCGGCCGCCTGACCGTCGGCGGCCGCTTGCGCGTCGGCGGCCGCCTGACCGTCGGCGGCCGCTTGCGCGTCGGCGGCCGCTTGACCGTCGGCGGCCGCGCTGCGGCGGCCCCGGCGGCCGAAGAGCCGCACCCGGCGTGACCCCCGCCGTTCGCGCGCCACGAGCTCGCGCAGCATCTCCGCCGCAGCCTCCTGCTCGGCGCGCTTCTTGCTCTGGCCGACACCGTGGCCGAGCGTCTCGCCGTCCACCGTCGCCTCGACCTCGAACTTGCGGTCGTGTGGCGGGCCGCTGTACCCCAACACCCTGTACACGACCGTCTTGCCCGCCTTGGCCAGGTACTCCTGCGCCTCGGTCTTATGGTCGACGTAGCTCTTCTCGGCGAACTCGATGTGCTCGGCAAAGGCCTCCACCACCGCCGGGCGCACGGCGACGAGACCGAACGTGAGGTAGAGAGCACCGATGAGCGACTCGGTGAGGTCGGCGAGCACGTTTTGATTGGCGGCCAGCTGGGCGAGCTCGCTCTCGTCGCGACCTCCGGCGGCGAGCTCGCGGAACCGTTTGTCGAGACCGAGACGCGTGGCCACCTTGGCGCACGCGGCGCGGCTGACCACGTAGGCGCGCACCCGCGCCAGGTGGCCCTCCGAGTACTGGGGAAAGCGCCGGTAGAGCTCTGTAGTGATGCACAGGCTCAGGACGCTGTCGCCCAGGAACTCGAGGCGCTCGTACGAAAGGTGGCGCTCGGCGACCAGCGAGGCGTGCGTGAACGCCTGGCGCATGATGTCCGCGTCGAGCTGCTCAGCCAGCGTCAGCAGGCGTAGGGCCATCTCCTCCCACCATCAGAAAAACGGGGACGTCTCCCGAANNGCCTCCTCGTCACTGATCTTGATGCCGAACTTCTCTTCCATGGTCATGACGAGCTCGACCAAGTCCAGGGAGTCGGTGTCGAGGTCCTCCTGGAAACGAGCCTCCATGGTCACCTTGTCTTCGTCGACGCTGAGCGTCTCGACGAGGATCGCCTTGACGTGCTCGAATATCTCTTCCCTCGTCATGCATGACCTCCGCCCGGGATTTGCCGCTACTGTACCAAAAAGGGTAGGGGTGTCAAAGCCGCGGCGAGGCTGGCCGAGCGAGGTCAGACGGTGCGGTCGGGCGGCTCGTCGGCACCGTCGGCACCCAGGCGAGCGGCGATGGTCGGCAGCAGGTCGCTCGTGACTGCCCGTGCTGCTGCCAAGACGGCGTTGCCGATGCCCCGCGCCCGCGAGTTGCCGTGCGCGATCACCACCGGCCGGTTCATGCCCAGCAGGTAGGCGCCGCCGTACTCCTCCGGGTCCAGAGCGTCGCGAATGCGGCGCAGGTCCGGCTTCATGAGTGCGGCGCCCAGCTTGGCGCGCACGGACCCCGTCACGGCGCCCTTGATGGCGCCCAAGATCGCCCGCGCCGTACCCTCGGTGACCTTCACCGCCACGTTGCCGGTGAAGCCGTCGGCGACCACGATGTCGACCTTGCGGTTCATCAGATCGCGGCCCTCGACGTTGCCGTAGAAGTTGATCTGCTCATCGCCGGCGATNNAGCACCTCGGTGGCGAACGCCTGGCCCATCACCGCGAACTGACGCAGATGCTCGGGCCGCACATCGGCATTGGCGCCCATGTCCAAGAAGACGATGGGCAGTGGGATGGACGGCATCAGCGTACAGATGGCGGGCCGGCTCACGCCCTTCAGGCGCCTGATGTACAGCAGGCTCGCGGCCAAGACGGCGCCGGTGCTGCCGGCCGAGACCAAAGCGTCGGCCTGGCCGCCGGCCACCAGGCGGGCGGCCACGACGATCGACGACTCGGGCCGCCCACGCACCGCCTTGGCAGGCTCCTCGCTCGAAGAGATCACGTCGTCGGCGGGCACGATCTCGACGTGCGCCGCGCCGGCGACGAGAGGCTCGAGCTCTGCGCGCCGGCCGACGAGAACCACCGAAAGCTGCTCGCCGGCGACGGCCAGCGCCCCCCGGACTGTCTCGGCCGGCGCCAAGTCGCCGCCCATCGCGTCGAGCGCCACGCGCACATGTGAGCCGGCCGACTGCGCGCGCAGAGCCGCCAGCAGCTCGTGTGGCGTGCGCAGCGGCTGCGGGCCGGAAGCGTCAGCCATGCTGCAGGTCGCCGACGAGGCGCTCGACGTCGACGCACTGGTCGATGATGCCGTTGATGAGGTCGATCTTGCCGCGCTCACTGACGCGCAGACGGCCGAAGAGGCGGCGCAGTCCGTCGGCAGCCGTGACCGTGTCGCTCTCGACCGAGACCAGCGCCACGCCCGCCTCCTCGCCACGGCTCAGAACGGTGGCGCTGGGCACGTAATTGCCGGTCATCACCACAGCCACGGTCGGCGTGTCCAAAGCCGCCAGGATGATCTCGGCACGGTCGCCGCCGACGAGGACGACCTTGTTCGGCGTGAGCTGGAAGTAGCGCAAGGCATGCTCGGGGCTCATGGCGCCGATCATGTACGTCTCCGCCGGTCGGGCGCCGTACTGTTCGCCGCTCACGTACGTGCCGCCAAGAGCCGCGACGATCTCGTCGACCGACACCGCCGACAGGCGGTTGTTCGCGGCCACGATCCCGTAGTTGGCCACGCCGCTCTTGGCAAGGAAGGCGGCGTACTCGTCGCGGACCACGTCCAGGCGGCTCTCGGGCACCATGTTGAAGATCACACCCAGGAAGTTGGTCTTGAGGGCGTCCTTGACGTAGAAGATGTCGTCGAGAAGACGGGCGCCGGCGTACTTGGCCACCAGCACGGTCCGCAAGTCGAGCCGGCGCACGACCTCCGTGCCGCTGGTGCGCAAGAAGCGGCCCTGCCAGATCTCGCCCAGGCCCTCGCAGACGACCACGTCCTTGTCGGCCGAGACACGCGCGAAGGCCTCCTCGACCCGGCTCATGGCATCCACCTGCGGGCCGCTCAGCACGTCGTGCACGGCGTCTTCGTCGAGGACCACGGGACAGAGATCGCCGAGCGCATCCTGCAGACCGAGCAGCTCGCCGACAAAGGCGGCATCCTCGTCGACCACGAGGTCGCCGCTGCGCGCGGGGAGCGTGCCGACAGGCTTGAAGTAGCCGGCCCGGAGCCCGCGGCGACGAAACGCCAAGCAGAGGCCGACGGACAGCGTGGTCTTGCCGCCGCTGCCGTGTGTGGATGCGATGTAGACGGACTTCATGCCGCCGGCCCCGAGAGGACGGCTACTGCTCGAGCTCGATGACCTCGCGGCCCTTGTACGTGCCGCACTTCGGGCAGGCGCGATGCGGGAGCTTGGGGCTCTTGCACTGCGGGCAGAAGCTCACGGTGTCGCTGACAAGCTTCTGCTGTGCGCGGCGCGAGTCACGCTTGGAGCTCGAGGTCTTGCGCTTCGGTACTGGCATGGGCTTCTACTCCTCGGGAGTGCAGAGGTCAGACTCTAGACGAACAGCCTGGGAAAGTACACCCGCGGCGGCGCTCGGCCTACTCCTGGTCGTGGTGGTGGTCATCGCCGACCACGTTCAGGTCGGCGCCGCAGCGCGGACACAGGCCGCGACAGTCTTCGCGGCAGAGGATGGTGGCCGGCAGCGCGCCGCCGATCAGGTCGCGCACCCAGCGGTCGAGCTCCACGACGTGGCCGCTCACGTACAGTTCGTCGTCGTCCGGGTCGCCGACCGAGTCGCCGTGCAGGACGTACTCGTCGCCGGTGACCTCGAGCTCCAGACCGGCCTCACCGAGACAGCGCGTGCAAGGTCCGCGGATGACGGTCGCAAAGCTGCCGTGCAACGTGAGGCGCTGATCTACTCGTGAGACGGTGAGCGAAAGGGCGACCGTGCCGTTGTCGACGACGTACTCCAGGCCGCCGAAGACGAACGGCTCGACTTCTACCGGTAGTCTCTGCCAGACCTCACTGGCGTCACCCCATCGCAGGGTACGCAAGTTGAAGCGAAGCATGACCCGCGGCCGTGGGGCTCAGGGCTGCAGTTCGTCGTCGCTACGGCCTTGCAGGCGCTCGCGGCCGCGGCGGACGGCGGCTAGGAACTTGTCGAGGTTCATCTCCAGGTTGCCGAGCACCTCGTCGGCGTAGTCCTCGGCGCCGAGACGGATCTCGCGCTCGCGCTCATGCGCCTCTTCGACTATCTGCTGGGCGTTCTTCTCGGCGAGGCGCACGACCTCGGTCTCAGAGGCCAGCTTGTCGGCGCGCTCCTGTGACTCGGCCACGACCCGCTCCGCCTCCTGCTTGGCCTCGGCCAGCATCTCCTGGCGCTCCTTGACGATCCAGCGCGCTTGCTTGATCTCCTCAGGAATGGTCGAGCGCATCTGGTCGAGGATGTCGTAGATCTCCTCACGGTCGATCATCACGCTGTCGGTGAGCGGCACGGAACGGGCGTTGTGGATGACGTCGTCGAGCTTGTCGATCAGTACGAGAACATCCATATTCAGCAACCCTCCTTGGGGAGCTATCCTCGCGACGAATACAGCTCGGCCAAGCGACGCGCCACCGGAGGCGGCACCAGATCGTCGACCGAGCCGCCGAAAGAGGCGATCTCTTTCACGCCGCTCGAGCTGAGGAAGCTATGCTCAGGCGAAGCCATCATGAAGACTGTTTCGATGTCAGGCGCCAACTTCCTATTGAGTTGGGCCATCGCGAACTCGTACTCGAAGTCGGAGATGGCCCGCAGACCCTTCAAGATCACGGTGGCGTCCCACTTGCGGGCGAACTCGACCACCAGCTCGTTGAAGCTCTCCACGACCACGTTCTCGTGGCTGGTGAGCGCCGCCCGCAAGAAGGCGTCGCGCTCCGCCGTAGTGAACAGCAGCTGCTTGCGCACCGGACGGTCGATGAGGCCGACCACCACGCGACCGAACTTGCAGGCGCCACGCTTGATGATGTCGACATGCCCCATCGTCACAGGGTCAAAAGTACCCGGGTAGATGGCGGTCACATTGCTCGGCATGTCGGTCCTATGCCTCCCGCTTCGCGCTCATACTCGCGCCCAGGACCACGACCTGGGTCGCGCCATAGAGCTTGTGCCGGCGCTCCGACAACGACAGGTCGACCTCTTGGCGGCGCCGCGTTTCCACGACCACCAAGGCCTCTGGCGCCAAGACCCCACCCAGCGAACGCCGCAGCTCGACCTCGACCTGCGGGTAGCGCTCATAGGGTGGGTCCACAAAGACGAGAGTATACACGCTGCCGTCGCGAGCGTCAGTCAGAAGAGCGCGGCGGTAGTCGGCCGGGACCACGTGGCCGCGTGCGGCGTCGACTCCCAGGACTGCCAGATTGCCGCGCAGGGTCGCCAGCGCCGCCGGGTCGCGCTCCACGAACGTGCAGCGCGCCGCGCCGCGCGAGAGAGCCTCGATGCCCAGTCCGCCGGCACCCGCGAACAAGTCCAGCACCGCCAAACCGGAGAACACGCCGGCGGGCTGGTCGGCAAGCGCCGAGTCGCGCGTCGCAGCACGCTGTGGCGGCGTCTCCATCAGGAGCGCCGAGAGGACGTCGAAGATGGCTTCGCGCACCTTGTCGGCGGTGGGGCGAGTATCGCGCCCGGCAGGGCTGTGCAGCCGACGGCCGCGCCACTCGCCGGCGATCACCCTCACTGCTTGTCTCCGCCGCCGAGCACCTGCCACATGACATCGGCGAGCCGTAGGATCTCAGCGCCATCCTCCACGCCGTCCACCCAGTGACCGGGTATGGCGTGCAAGCCAAGCTGGGCGCCGAGCATGGCGCCGCAGATGGAGGCCGTCGAGTCGCTGTCACCGTCGTGGTTGACGGCCGCCAGCACCGCCGGCTTGAACTCGCCTCCCAAGCTGAGCGCGCAGTAGAGGGCGATGGCCAGAGCCTCCTCGCCGACCCAGCCCTCGCCGAGAGCCGGGATAGCAGCTCTGGGCGGCACGTCGCTGGCGGCCAGGGCACGCGCGTGCTCGACCTTGGTGAGCGTCTCTTCGTGGTCGGCATAGGTGCGCAAGTCCGCGATGGCATCGTCCACGGCCGTAGCGAGACGCACGCCGACGAGCACGTCGCAGACCACACGCGCCACGAACCCCGCCGGCAGATAGCCGCCCGGATGCCCGTGTGTGAGGCGCCCCAGCTTGACACCCCAGGCGAAGGGGTCGCCCAGGCACGACGCCAGACCCACCGGCGCCGTGCGCATCACGGCGCCACAGCCCTTGCTGTCGTTTCTGGCNNCCCGGATTGCGGCGGCGGCGCGGGTCCGACTGAGTCGCATACCAGGCGACATAGCGCCGCCACACAGCCGAGAGCGGGTCGCGCACGCCCCGGCGGCGCCACTCTTGCTCGGCCTGCAGACAGCCGACAGCCGTGGCCAAAGCCAGCTGTGTGTCGTCGGTGTAGGCGCCGGCGAGATGCCCTCCCCACGGCTTGAAGTCGACGATACCCAGCGGGCCGTAGGTGACCTTCAGATCGTCACGAGTCGCGAACTCCGCCGGCGCCCCCAGGGCATCGCCGACGGCGAGACCGATCAGGCAGCCGCGATACCGGTCGCGCCGCGTCTGACGTTCGGGCTCACCGGCAACGCTTGTCCCCGGTGGTGGCACGGCTATACTTCACCGGCTATGGCCTGCAGGACGTCCACATGAGTCTCCTCACCGGCCCGGCGCTCGTCTGTGCCGCCGTGGCCCTCAACATACCATTCGGCGCCTATCGAGCCACAGTCACCCGCTTCTCAGTGCGCTGGTTTCTGGCCATACATCTGCCCATCCCTTTCATCTTCCTGCTACGCATCAGTGCCGGCTACGGCTACAGCTTCATCCCCTGGCTGTTCGTCGGCGCCGTGAGCGGGCAGATCGCCGGCGCGCGTCTCTGGTCCTGGAGGGGCGAGCGCCGTGCAGGCCCGGCCACGCTCAGCGACGCCGACACCTCCGAGGCCGCCGACTAGTCCAGGGGTCGCTTTCGCGGCTCCCGGCCGAGCACTACCGGCTGCGCCGGCGGCGCTTCGTCCGCCACCGTGAACGCCCCCTGCAGCGCCGCTGCGGCGCTCGCGCGCCGGGTGCTCTGACGCGCATACACCGTGCACAGCACGTCGCCGGCAGCTACAGGTTCGCCCACCTTCCGGGCCAGCATCACGCCAGCAGCCGGGTCTACGTCTTCGTCAACCTTCTGTCTGCCGGCCCCGGCCAGCTGCGCGGCACGACCTACGGCGAGGGCGTCGATGCCGGCCACGTAGCCGCCGCGCGCTGCCCTCACCTCCACGGTCGCCAGCCTATGAAACTGACCGGGCGTCCAGCGCCCGCCTTGCACAAAGCACCAGCGCTCGAAATGTGCCGCGGCGCGGCCGTCGGCCAGCGCCTGCTCGGCCAAGGCGCGCCCCTGAGCCTCATCGACGCCCAGATCCGAGAGCGAGAGAAGCGCGCCGGCAAGGGTCAGAGTCACTTCCCGTACGTCGTCGTCGCCGTCACCGCTCAACACCTGCCAGGCCTCCTCGACCTCCAGCCGGTTGCCGACGGCACGGCCGAGCGGCGCCTCCATGGCCGTATAGATGCAGGTCACGGGACGTGCAAAGGCGGCGCCCACCAGCTCACACAAGGCGCCCAGGGACTGCGCCTGGCGCAAGTCGGTCATGAAGGCGCCGCGGCCTACCTTGAGGTCGAGAACGACAGCGGCCGTGCCGCTGGCCACCTTCTTGGCCATGATGCTGGCCGCGATCAGGCCCTCNNGACCGTCGCCGTCACGTCGCGCAGGGCGTATAGCAAGCGGTCGGCCGGCACCACGCGTTCGCTCTGGCTCACCACGGCCACACCGATGCGCTCGAGCTGACGTAGAAAGTCGCCCTGCGACAGCCGCACGTTGAAGCCCGGGATCGACTCCAGCTTGTCCAGCGTGCCGCCCGTATGCCCCAAGCCCCGGCCCGACATCTTGCCGAACACCGCCCCGCAGGCCGCTACCAGCGGCGCCAGCACCAGAGTGACCTTGTCACCCACCCCACCGCTCGAGTGCTTGTCGAGCACCGGTCGGCGGATCAACGAGAGATCGAGCGTCTTGCCACTGGCCACCAGCGCCCGCGCCATACACACGGTCTCGTCGGCGTTCAGTCCGCGCAGGACGATCGCCATGAGCAGGGCGCTTGCCTGGTAGGAAGCTACCGAGCCGTCCACGACCCCGCCGACGAAGGCGCTCATGCGCTCTTCGCCGAGCTCGCGGCCGTCGCGTTTCCAGGCGATGATGTCGTTGACGATGTCCACGTGCCTCTCCGGTCGAGTGGCCGGCCGGCGTCGGCTCAGCCGCGCCGGCGCCTGTGCATCTTATCCGACCGCGGCGAAGGCGCGTGGCCAGGCGGCGGCCAGGAGGGACGGAAAGGCCGCCGCCAAAGCGCCGTTGAGCTCGCCTGCGGCAGCCAGGACGTGCTCGTGCCCGAGCGCAGCGCCGGCGCGATTGACGACCAGTGCCAGCACACACAGAGACTGACCGTTGGCCAAGCCGGCCCGCACTTCGGGTGCCGTAGACATGCCGACCACGTCACCCAGCCGGCGCAGCCAGGCGACTTCGGCCAGCGTCTCGAACTGCGGGCCGGCAACGGCCACGTAGCGACCGACGCGGGCGGTCACATGCGGCGCCAAAGCGGCCACGCAGCGCTTTGCCCGGTCGCCCTTAGTGGCGGCCAGGCGCGGCGCGTCGTCGTGCGGTGCGCTGACGAGATCGACGACCTCGTCGACCACCAGCGCCGTCCCAGGAGCCACGTCCGCCGCCAAAGCTCCGCAGGCGTTGGTGAGCAGCACGCGCCGCACACCCCAGGCGGCCAGCGCGTCCATCGGCACGCGCAGCTCCCTGTCAGACCAGCCCTCGTAGGCATGCGGCCGGCCGTTCAAGAGCAGCACGCGTACCCCTCCGGCTCCGAGACGGCAGGCGACCAGCCGGTTCGCGTGTCCGGGCACCTGTGAGACCGGCCAGCCCAGTTCCTGATACGGCAGGTCGGCTTCGACGACCGCGGCCGTCGGCAGCGTCGCCAGACCGGAGCCGAAAATGACCGCGGCCGCTGCAGGCAAGAGCGGCGTGGCGCGCCCACGGGCGGCCGCTCTCACGGGATCACCGCACCCGCCAGCGGCGGCTCCTTGCCCGTGAGGCGCCAGAAGACCGTCGCCCCCACGTCCGCCAGACCGCCGTCGTAGCGTCCGCCCGCCAGGCCCAGGGCCATCAGCGGCGAGTACTCTCGTGAATGGTCGGTGCCGGCCGTGGTGGGGTCGACGCCATGGTCGGCGCAGAACAGGAGCACGTCGCGCGGTCGCAGGGCGGCCACCAGGGCAGGCACGGCGGCGTCGACCTTCTGCAGACCGGACGCGAAGCCGGCCACGTCGTTGCGGTGGCCCCACACCATGTCGAAGTCGACCAGGTTGGCGAACAGGAGCCCGGCTTCCAGTTCGCGCAAGTGACGTACACAGGCGGCGAGTCCGGTGGCGTTGTCGGTCGTGTGATCGTCCACGCTCACGCCGCGCTGGGCAAAGATCTCACCGATCTTGCCGACGCCGATCACCGGCAGCCCTTCCGCGCTCAAGAGATCGAGGTACGTGGGTCCCAGCGGCGCCAGCGAGAAGTCGCGCCGCCGCGCCGTGCGCCGGAACGCGCCCGGGCGGCCCGTGAACGGTCGTGCGATGACGCGACCGACGGCGTGCGGGCCGCTCAAGATCTGGCGCGCGGTCTGACACCAGTCATACAGCTGCGCCACCGGCACGACGTCCTCGTGACAAGCGATCTGGAACACGGAATCCGCTGAGGTGTAGACGATCGGGCGGCCCGTG